>JAMOQA010000097.1 GCA_027064265.1 Acidobacteriota bacterium | reverse complement strand
GACCGGGTCGACGTGTCCCGGGCGATCAACGCCAGCGAGGGACACATGATGGGCTCGACGATGATGGGAAACGACCCGGAGAAAAGCGTCGTCGACCGGGACTGCGTCCACCACCGGGTGCGCAACCTGCTGGTCCTCGGCGCGAGCGTGTTCCCCACCGGGTCACCGGCGAACCCGACTCCCACCCTCTGCGCCCTCTCCCTCCGGGCCGCGGACCGGGTCCTCGGTCGGTCGGCGGGCTGAGGCGGGTCCGTCGCGCGTAGAGTCGAGGCCCCGGCAAGGAGGCACCATGGATCGGTATCCGCGAGAGCCGGAAGTTCCCCCGGGGAAGCTGCCCCGGCGCGAGTTCCTCGCCGCCGGGTCGCTGGCGGCCCTGGCCGTGGGCGTGCTCGGGACGGCAGGGTGCGGCGGCAGCAAGGAGAGCGCCCGCGGCATGTCGGTCGCGGAGGCGCGGAAGAAGGTGGTCGAGTACCTGCGCCTGAAGCTCCCCTACCTGCGGCACGGGGAGGGAACCCTCGAGCGCTTCGCGGCGGAGTACGTCCGCCACTTCCCCCCGGGGACGAAGCCCGGGCCGGGGCCCAACCTGGTCGCCCGCTACCTCCTCTCGACGGACTTCTTCCCCAACGGGGCCGACGAGTCGAAGCCGCTCGACTGGGTCGAGTTCTACGACCCGTACATCAGCCCGTGCTACAACCCTCTCGTCGAGGGGTGAGGCGGTCGTCACCGTGACCCTCCGGGGACGCACCCGGGAACTCCTCGCCCGGGAATGGCTGCCGCTGCTCGCGGTAGCGCTCCTGCTCCTGGCCACCGCCTGGAGCCGGAGGATCCCCGCATGGAGCCGCGACGAGCTCGAGGTGCTCGCCCTCCTCGGGGCGCTCCTGGTCGCCGTGCGTGGCCTGACCCTGTCGGGCCTGGTGCGCCGGCTCGCCCGGCGGATCGAGGCCGGCCGGTGGGTGCCCCTGCGCCTCGTCCTCGCCACATGGCTGCTGTCGATGGTGGTCACCAACGACGTCGCCCTCCTGGCGGTCGTGCCCCTCACCCTGGCCCTCCGCCGGGACGACCGGGGCCGGCTGGTGATCCTGGAGGCGCTCGCGGCGAACGCCGGCTCGGCCCTGACCCCGGTGGGCAACCCCCAGAACCTGTTCCTCTACTGGCACTACCGCCTGCACCCCGCGGAGTTCGTCGCGGCGATCGCTCCCTTCTCCCTCGCGTTCCTCGTCGTGACCGCCGGGCTCGCCTTCTTCGCCTCCCGCGGCGACGGCCCGGCGCCGGCCGGGCCCTGGCGGCCGGTCGCCCGCGGGCCCGCCGTCGGCTGGGCCACGGTCCTCGCCCTCGTCGTCCTGGTCGTCCTCCACGTCCTTCCCTTCCCCTGGTTCGTCGCGGCTCCCGCGGCGGCCCTGCTCCTCGACCGCCGGGCGCTCGCGATCGACTGGGGACTCCTCGTCGCCTTCGCCTGCTTCTTCGGGATCGCCGACGACCTGCGGGCGGTCCTGGCGTCCTCGCTCACGGGGACGACCCACGTGTTCCTGCTCTCGGCCCTCGCGAGCCAGGTGCTGAGCAACGTGCCCGCGGCGCTCCTGTTCTCGGAGTTCACGACGAACTGGCGGGCGCTCCTGTGGGGCGTCTCGGTCGGGGGCTTCGGGACCCTGGTCGCCTCCCTCGCCAACCTGATCGCCTGGCGCCTCTACGTGGCCGACCCGACCACCGGCGACGGCGGCCGCTTCACGCTCCGCTTCCACCTCGTGGGCGCGGCGATGCTAGCCCTCGGGCTCGCCCTGTGGCCCGTCCTCGGCCGCTGATCCGCCACCGCGTCAGGCGCGGGCGTGGATCTCCTGGAGGGGGAGGCGCCGGAAGGCGCGGCCCCGGATGCGCCGGATCGCGGCGACCGCCGCCGTCGCCCCGGAGAGGGTCGTGATCAGCGGCACGTGCCGCTCGAGGGCCACGAGGCGGATCGCCCGCTCGTCGTAGTGGGAGGGCGCCCCGAGGGGGGTGTTGATCACGAGCTGGATCTCCCCGTCCCGCATCCGGTCGACCACGTTGGGCCGTCCCTCGTTGACCTTGTAGACCCGTTCCACCGGGACGCCCCGCTCCCGCAGGTACGCGGCGGTCCCCGCCGTGGCGAGCAGGCGGAAGCCCATCCCGGAGAGGTCCCGGGCGACCGGGAGGAGCGCCTCCTTGTCCCGGTCGTGGACCGAGAGGAACGCGGTCCCCTCCGTCGGGAGGCGCATCCCGGTGCCCGCGGACGCCTTGGCGAACGCCTCCCCGAAGTCCTCCCCGGCCCCCATCACCTCGCCGGTGGACTTCATCTCCGGGCCGAGGACCGGGTCCTCGCCCGGGAAGCGGGCGAACGGGAAGACCGGCGCCTTGACGAAGTGCATCCCCCGCGGCAGCCGCTCCGTCACGCCCATGTCGCGGAGCCGTTCCCCGAGCATCACCCGGGTGGCGATCCGCGCGAGGGGCAGCCCGGTCGCCTTGGCGACGAACGGCACGGTGCGCGAGGCGCGGGGATTGACCTCGAGAACGTAGACCTCTCCCCCCTGGATCGCGAACTGGACGTTCAGGAGCCCCCGCACGTCCAGGGCGAGGGCGAGCTTCCGCGTGATCTCCCGCACCTCGTCCTCGTGGGCCCGGACCTCGTCGTGCCAGGGCGGGATCACGCAGGCGGAGTCGCCCGAGTGCACGCCGGCCTGCTCGATGTGCTGCATCACCGCCCCGATCAGCACGTCCTCCCCGTCGCAGACGGCGTCGACGTCCAGCTCGAAGGCGTCCTCGAGGAACCGGTCGAGGAGCACCGGGTGCTCGGGGGACGCCTCGACCGCCTGTTCCATCATCGCGCCGAGGGACGCCTCGTCCCAGCAGACGAACATCGCCCGTCCCCCGAGCACGTAGCTCGGGCGCACCAGGAGCGGGTAGCCGATCCGGGCGGCGATCTCCCGGGCCTCCTCGACGCTGCGGGCGGTCCCCCATTCCGGCGCCCGCACCCCCAGCTCCCGGAGGAGCGCCCCGAACCGTTGCCGGTCCTCGGCCAGGTCGATCTTCTCCGGGTCGGTCCCCAGGATCGGTACGCCCGCCCGCTTGAGGGGCAGGGCGAGGCGCAGGGGCGTCTGCCCGCCGAACTGGACGATCACCCCCTCCGGGCGCTCCTTGTCGACGATCTCCAGGACGTCCTCGAGGGTCAGCGGCTCGAAGTAGAGCCGGTCCGACGTGTCGTAGTCGGTCGACACGGTCTCCGGGTTGCAGTTGACCATGATCGACTCCAGCCCTGCATCCCGCAGGGCGAACGACGCGTGGCAGCAGCAGTAGTCGAACTCGATCCCCTGCCCGATCCGGTTCGGCCCGGAACCGAGGATCATCACCTTGCGGCGGTCCGTCGGCTCCGCCTCGCACTCCTCTTCCCACGTGGAGTAGAGGTACGGCGTGTGGGCCTCGAACTCGGCCGCACAGGTGTCGACCCGCTTGTAGACCGGCCGCATCCCGGCCTCCCGCCGCCGGGTCCGCACGGCCTCCTCGTCCGCGCCGAGCAGGACCGCGAGCTGGCGGTCCGAGAACCCGAGCCGCTTGGCCTGGTAGAGCAGCTCTTCCGGGACGTCCTCGAGGGAGAACGCCCGCAGCCGCCCCTCCACCGACACGATCTGCTCGAGCTGAGCGAGGAACCACGGGTCGACGCCGGTGATCCCGGCGACCTTCTCCACCGACCAGCCGGAGAGCAGCGCGTGCTTGATGTAGAAGAGGCGCTGCCAGTTCGGCGTCTGGAGCCGCTCGTGGAGCCGGGCGGGGTCGACGACGCGGGTGCCGTCCCCCCCGAGCCCGTACCGGCCGGTCTCGAGGCTCCGCAGGGCCTTCTGGAGGGCCTCGGGGAAGGTGCGGCCGATCGC
>JAMOQA010000096.1 GCA_027064265.1 Acidobacteriota bacterium | reverse complement strand
TCGCCCCGGGCGTCGGTGCGGGCCTCGAGGAGGTCGACCGGCGCGAGGCCGGGGCCGACGAGGCGCACCCGCACCCGCGCCTCCGGGCGGGGCTCCAGGGTGACCGGGTCGCGCACCTGCAGGAGGCCGGTCAGTCCCCCGCGGTGCTTCTGCTCGAGGAAGAGCACCTCGAGGGGCCGGGTCTCCTCGTCGAGCTCGAGGCAGGCGACGATCGCCTCGCCGAGCCCCCCCGGGGGCTCCGCGCCGGCGAACGGCATCTTCAGCTCCTCGGCGAACGCCCCGTGGCGCGCCCGGCGGACGAAGCGCCGGT
Source organism: Acidobacteriota bacterium (assembly GCA_027064265.1). GTDB lineage: Bacteria > Acidobacteriota > Polarisedimenticolia > J045 > J045 > JAMOQA01. Next base: position 3,580 of record JAMOQA010000096.1, on the reverse strand, counting down.
GCTGCCGCTCGAGCATCGCGGCGATCTCGTCCTCCGAGGCGCCTGCCTCGAGGCGGTCGGCGTAGGACACCCGCTCCTGGTGGAGGATCCGCCCGCCGCAGTAGACCAGGGTCTCGAGGACGGGGTTGTCCTGCCCCCGGTCCTCGCTCTGGACGTGGTAGGGGGTCCCGTCGAAGACGGCGTCGGTGTTGTAGCCGGTGAGCAACCCGCTTCCTCCACCGGCGAATGTCGGCCCGGCCCCCCGCCCCGTCAACGCGGGCGGCCCGGTCGACGGCGGGGGGACGATCCGGGAGAATCCGCTGCGGAAGGAGGCGCGCCATGGCACGGATCAGCCTCGAGGAGGCGCTGGAGCGGTACGGGATCGCCCGCTGGGGAGACGGCTTCTTCTCGGTCTCCCGGCAGGGCGAGCTGCTGGTCCTCCCGACCCGGGAGCCGCGGCGGGCGGTCTCCCTGCCGGCGCTGGTCGACCGCCTGCGGGCGGAGGGGACCGGCACGCCCCTCCTCTTCCGCTTCCCCCAGGTCCTCGAGGCGCGGGTCCGGGAACTGGCGGACGCGTTCGCCGCCGCCCGGGAGGAGTTCAACTACGCCGGGGCGTACCGGCCCGCCTACCCCCTGAAGGTCAACCAGAAGCGGGTGGTCGTCGAGACCCTCTTCCGCGCCGGCCGGGACCACGGGATGGCCCTCGAGGCGGGCTCCCGGGCCGAGCTGATGCTCGCCCTCGGAATGGGCCTCCCCCCGGGGACGATGGTCATCGTCAACGGCTACAAGGACCGCCGCACCCTGCGCCTCGCGGTCCTCGGGGCCCGGCTCGGGCTCGACGTGGTCGTCGTCCTCGAGAAGCTGTTCGAGGTCGACCGGCTGCTCGAGGCGTTCGCCGACGCGGGCGAGGGCCCGCTGCCGCTGGTCGGCCTGCGGACCCGGCTCTACGCCCGGGGCGCTGGCCGCTGGTGGAAGTCGTCGGGGATCACGGCCAAGTTCGGCCTGACCACGTCGTCCCTGCTCGCCGCGATCGAGCGGCTGCGGGCGGCGGGCCACGGGGACCGGGTGCGGTTCCTGCACTTCCACCTGGGCAGCCAGATCCCGGAGATCCGGCGCCTCAAGGCGGCGTTCCGCGAGGGGGCCCGCACCTGGGCGCGCCTCAGGAAAATGGGCGTCCCCCTCGAGTACCTCGACGTCGGCGGCGGCCTCGCCGTCGACTACGACGGATCCCGCACGTCGTCGGACGCCTCCCGCAACTACTCCCTCGAGGAGTACGCCAACGACGTCGTCTTCTTCACCGGCGAGGTGGCGACGGAGGAAGGCGTCCCCCACCCGGTGCTGCTCTCCGAGTCGGGGCGCGCCCTCACCGCCCACCACGCGCTCCTGGTCGCCGACGTGCTCGGCCGGATCGGCGCCGACCCGCCGCCCCCCGAGGACGTGGAGGTCCCGCCGGACGCTCCCCTGGTGCTCCGGGAGCTCGCCACCCTCCGCGAGCAGATCGGCGCCAAGACCTGGCGGGAGTACTGGCACGACGCGGTCGAGCACCGGGACGAGATGGTCACCCTGTTCAACATCGGGCTGATCGACCTGCCGCAGAGGGCCCTCGCCGAACAGCTCTTCTGGGAGATCGCCCGGCGCGCCCTCGCCTGGGCGCGGAAGGAACGCACCCTGCCCCCGGAGTTCGAGCAGCTCGAGAAGGCGCTCCACGAGAAGTACATCGTCAACTTCTCGGTCTTCCAGGCGGCCCCGGACCACTGGGCCCTCGACCAGCTCTTTCCCGTCGTCCCCCTGCGCCGCCTGCGGGAGGAACCGACGGTCCGGGCGAGCCTGGTCGACATCACCTGCGACTCCGACGGGGCGATCGAGCGGTTCATCGACGTGAAGGACGTGCGGGAGGCGCTCGACCTCCACGAGCCGGAGGGCTGCCCCGGCGGCCGCCCCTACGACCTCGCCCTCTGCCTCCTCGGGGCCTACCAGGACGTGATGGGGGACCAGCACAACCTGCTCGGCGCCCCCGCCGAGGTCCACGTCACCGTCGACGAGGAGGGAAACCCGCGCATCGAGCGGGTGCTCCCCCCGGAGCCGGCCGCCGGCGTCCTCGCCGACTTCGGCTGGGACGCGGAGGAGCTCGCCGCCCGGGCGGAGGAGGCGCTTCGCGGGCGCGGCACCGCCGGCGTCGACGCGGACCTCCTCGCCGACTACCGCGCCGCCCTCGCCGCCGGCACCTACCTCTCCCCGGAGTGAGCCTCACCTCCGGAGCAGCTCGTCGATCGGGTGAAGGCAGCGAAGTCCGTGTCGCCGGGCCGCGCGCGCGATCCCGGTGGCCAGCGGGCCGTCCCCCTTCGTCTCGACACAGCGGAGATCGAAGACGAAGCGCCCGTCTCCCTGCGCGGTCCGTCGGAACAGCCCCCGGAGCACCAGGTCCTCGCCCGGACAGTCCAGGGCGAGCTCCGCCGCCACCGGCAGGCTCTTCCTCGCGATCCCGGGCGGGGGCGTCTCGTAGCGGACCGCGACCGGCGCGCACTCGGCTGCCCCCCGGCGGTGGAGTCTTCCGCCGTGCCGAAGCTCCCGCGCCAGCAGTGTACCGAGTGGCCGCTCCGGAACCGTCCCGCGCGCGATCCCCCCGTGAAGGTTCTCCACGCCCGCGTCGGCCGGTACGATCCGCCAGAAACCGACCCGCCTCTGCTCCTCGCACCAGGTGGGGACCAGGGGCACGATCCCCCGGACCGGTCCCGCCGGGGGAATCCAGGCCAACAGCCGTTCCCAGGTCACGTCGGCGTGGGCCGCCCATCAGGCCGGGTCGCCCGTGGGAGATCCCGCCTCCACCGCGAGAACCGCCGCCGCCAGCCGGCGGTCGACTTCCGCCCCGACCGTCCGCGCGGTCACGTCCCCGAGGAGACCGCCGAGGAACTCCCAGTCCTCCCACCAGGCCCGTTCCCGCGCCATCTCCCGAACTCGGTCCTCGATCCGGCGCCAGGCCGGTGACCCCTCGGCGACGGCTGCCCACTCACCGACGATCCGGAGGGTCTCCCGCCGGAGGGCCATCTGCCGGGCGCGATGGACGGCCTCCGCGTACCCCTTCCCGAAGCGCACCAGGATCTCCGTCACTGCCCGCTGCCACTCGAGGAAACTCCGCCCCTCGAGCATCACCGGTGACAACCGCAGCGGCCAGAGTTCCGAGGACTGGCCAGACGACACCCTTTCCCTCGCCAGAAACATCAGGGCGTCCGCCGGAGAGCGGATCTCGCGGCAAACCCGGTCGAACGGCGGGACACGCAGTGCGATCGGGCGTCGGCCCAGGATCTCCTTCCGCCCGAACACGAACCGGAAGATCCCCTTCTTCCAGTATTCCGGCCACGAGAACCAGGCCCCGCCGCACGAGAGCATCGCCTCCCCGCGGAACACGAACCAGCCCGGATCCGCCACCCACCACCCTTCGTGCCACGTTCCACCGCCCGGTAACCAGCGCGATTCGAGGAGTGCCTCCACGGGCCGAGCGGCCACCCTTCCCTCCGCGTGCACGATGCCCAGCCTCTCGAGCATCGCCCGCGCATCGCCCGGCGGCCGCGCCACGTCGCGTATCCGGGGGTGAGGCGGATCC
>JAMOQA010000095.1 GCA_027064265.1 Acidobacteriota bacterium | reverse complement strand
CCACAGTCCACGGTTGACCGAGTAGCGGTCCGAGCCTGCCGGCGGTTCGAACCCGGCCCGCCGGAGGTCCGCGAGGGCCCGTTCGCGGGTGAGGCCCGCCTCCCGGACCGGGGCGAGGATCGGCAGGTCCAGGAGGACCCGGAACGCCACGTCGAACCGCACCTGGTCGTTCCCCGCGCCGGTGCAGCCGTGGGCGACGGCGTCCGCGCCGACCTCCCGCGCCACCCGCGCCACCTCGATCGCCTGCTGGGTCCGCTCGGCGGCCACCGACAGCGGGTAGACCTCGCCCCGGAGGACGTTCCCCTGCACGAGGAGGGAGACGAACGAGTCCCAGGCGGCCCGGCGGGCGTCCACTTCCACGTGACGCACCGCACCGAGAGCCCGGGCCCGGGCCGCGATCGTGTCCAGCTCCTCCCGGGAACGGCCTCCGGTGTCCACGGTGACGGTGACGACCTCGGCACCCCGCTCCCGGGCGAGGTGCGCGACGCACCAGGAGGTGTCGAGTCCTCCCGAGTAGGCCAGGGCGACGCGCATCGCGGGCTCCTCTCTATGCATGCATTATGCAAGATGCATAAGTATGCACTACGGCCCGAAGCGCGTCAATCCCTCCCCCGCGGACGCGAAACGCCGGCCCCCGCGGGGGCCGGCGGCACTCCACTCGGGTTTTTCCCCTGCCTCAGGAGCCGGTCTCCGGGCTCGCGGAGAACTGGCCGTCCTGGAGCACGATGTCGTTGTCGAACTCGTCCCTGGTTTCCCTGGTCACGTTTGCCGGGCCGTCCGCCCCGTCCCGCCCGTAGCTCTCGAGCGTGTAGTGCCCGCTCGCCATCGAGTAGACGATGTCGTTGTTCCAGCCGTCCCGGGTCTCGACCGTGTTGTAGACGTTCTCCTTGAGAACCTCGGCCAGCTGGTCCGCGTCGAGCCCGTTGCTCGGCAGGTAGTTGTTGTCGGTGTTGTACGCCTCGATCGCGGTCGAGAGGTTCCGCATCGTGGCCATCGTCTTCCGTTGCCGCGAGCGGTCGAGGGCGCTCTGCAGGTTGACCACCGCGATCGCCGAAAGGATGCCCACGATGGCGACGCTGATCAGCAGCTCGACCAGGGTGAACCCCCGTTCTCCCCGCCGCTCCTTCGGCTGCCGTCGGCCGAGTTCCTCGCGCATCGCGTCACCCCCGGTAGACGGGGCGCGGGGTGGGACCGCCATGGTCCCACCCCGCCCCGGTAATCCCTCGCTTACTGCTGCTGGCCCTCCGGCCACTGCACGAACGCACCGTCGATGAAGATGATGTCGTCATCGAAGCTGGTGGTCTTCCCACCGGTGGCGTTCGTCTCGGAGCCGTCCTTGCCGTACGACCGGATGGTGTAGTCATCGCCGTCCGAGCCGTAGCGGAGGTCGTTGTTCCAGCCATCCTGGTCCGGGCACTTCTTGATGTAGATCGGCTCCAGGTGCTGGTCGAGGTGACCGTCGATCGTGGTCAGGTTGCCGGTGTCGCCCTCGTCCGGGTACTGGTTGTTGTCGACCGAGTACGACTCGACCGCGGTCCCGATGCTGCGCATGTCGGCCATGGTCCTCTTCTGGCGGGACCGGTCGATCGCGTTCAGCAGGTTCGGGATCGCGATCGCGGCGATGATCCCGATGATCGCCACCACGATCAGCAGCTCGATCAGGGTGAAGCCTTCCTCCTTGCGTCGCATCACTCGCATTTGCCGTCACCTCCTTGGAGTGCGCCCTCCAAGGGAGCAATCTCTGTGCCACGAACCCGGCTGTCAAGAAGAAACGCCAACTCGCTGCAACTTCGCGACTTGGACTCCGCCCGCCGCCGGCCGTCCCGGGATCGCGGCCCCCGGCTGACACCCCGTGACGCCCGGGGTGACAAGAAGTGTCACGTCCGGTCCCCGGCGGGGACGCCGGCGCCGGTCGCGAGGCCGTACTTCTTCGCGAAGTACCGGAACGACCGGAAGGTCATCCCCAGCCGCTCGGCGGCCCGGGTCTGGACCCCGCCGCAGGCGCGGAGGGCGGCCTCCATGTACCGCCGCCGTTCCTCCTCGAGATGCCGCTCGAGATCGAACGAGCCGGGAGGCAGCTCCCGCTGCCCGGCCGATCCCTCGATGATCTCGGGGGGCAGCGTCTCCGGGACCAGCGCGTCTCCCGGAGCAAGCGCCACCGCCCGCTCGATCACGTTCTCGAGTTCCCGCACGTTCCCGGGCCAGTCGTGGCGGGCGAGCGCCTCGAGGAAGCTCGGCTCGATCCGCTCGATCCTCCGGCCCATCCGCTCCGCATGGCGGCGCAGGAAGTGGCGCACGAACTCGGGCAGATCCTCGCGCCGTTCCCGCAGGGGCGGCACGTCGATCCGGATCACGTGGATGCGGTAGTAGAGATCCTCGCGGAACCGGCCCTCGCGGACCAGGGTCGGCAGGTCCCGGTGGGTCGCGGCGATCACCCGCACGTCCACGGGGATCTCCTGGTCGCCGCCCACCCGGCGCACCTTCCGCTCCTGGAGCACCCGGAGCAGCTTCGCCTGCATCTCCGGCGGCATGTCCCCGATCTCGTCGAGGAACAGCGTCCCGCCCCGTGCCGCCTCCAGCAGCCCGCTCCGGGCCCGGTCCGCCCCGGTGAACGCTCCCCGCACGTGCCCGAACAGCTCGGACTCCAGCAGTTCCGAGGGGATCGCCGCGCAGTTGATCCCGACGAAGGGAGCGTCCCGCCGCGGGCTCGCCGCGTGGATCGCCCGGGCGATCACCTCCTTGCCCGTCCCGGACTCCCCGGTGACGAGGACCGTCGAGTCGGTGGGGGCGATCCGGGTGACCATCTCCCGCACCCGGGCGATCGCCTGGCTGTGCCCGATGATCTCCCGCTCCGCCGCGATCCGGGCGCGGAGGCGCCGGTTCTCGTCCCGCAGTTCCCGGTGCCGGAGTGCCCGGCGCACGTGGAGCCGCATCTCCTCGATGTCGAACGGCTTCTCCAGGTAGTTCACCGCGCCGTGGCGCATCGCCTCGATGGCGGTCTCCTTCGAGCCGTAGGCGGTGATCACGATCGACGGAACGTCCGGGGCGATCTCCTGGACCCGGCGCAGCAGCTCGACCCCGTCCATCCCCGGCATCGCCAGGTCCGTGAGGAGCAGGTCGCACCCCTCGTCGCGGAGACGCACCAGCGCCTCCTCCCCCGAGGACGCGGTCGTCACCCGGTGGCCGTCCCGGGCGAGGGCCGCCCGCAGCATCTCGCGGATGCCGGGCTCGTCGTCGACGACGAGGATCAGCGCCATGGCGGTGCCTCCGCGGCAGCCGGAACCGCCGCCGGCTGGTGGCAGGGCAGGATCACGCGGATCTCCGTCCCCTTCCCTTCCCGGCTGCTGACCTCCACCCGGCCCCCGTGCTGCTGGACGATCCGGTAGACGATCGCCGCCCCCAGGCCCGCCCCGTCACGGAAACGTCCCTGGAACGGCTGGAAGAACCGCCTGACCGTCTCCTCGTCCATGCCGTGCCCCTCGTCGCGGAAGGCGACGAGCACGCGGTCGGCCCCGTGTCCCTCGACGCGGATCGCCAGCGTTCCGCCCGCCGGCATGGCGCGCAGGGCGTTGCTCGCCAGGTTCCAGAAGATCTGGCGGACACGGTCCGGGTCGGCGAAGGCCACGGTCGGCCCGGGGCCCACGATCACCTCGACGCGGTGTTCCGGCCCGATCTCGGGGCTCTTCCGGAGGAGCCGCGCCAGCTCTTCCATCAGCGGGGCCAGGTCGACCTCCCGCGGCCGGAACGTGCCCGGCCGGGCGAAGGCGAGGAAGTCCTTGATGATCCGGTTCAGCCGGTCGGTCTCCCGGACGATCAGCTCCGCCAGTTCTCCCCCCGCCCCCTGCTCCCGGAGGACCTGGACCGAGCCGCTGATCGCCGCGAGGGGGTTCCTGAGTTCGTGGGCGATCCCCGCGG
>JAMOQA010000094.1 GCA_027064265.1 Acidobacteriota bacterium | reverse complement strand
CGGGTCCTCGCCGCGGCCCTCGAGGCGATGGGGGCGGAGTGGCCCGTGGACGCCGGGAGGATCGGCGTGGTGCTCGGGGGAGACGCGTGCCGGGGGTGGCCGCTTCCCGGCGCGGCGGCGGTGGTGCTGGTCGACCCGCCGGAGGACCTGGACCTGCCGGACCCGCTTCCCGCGGACCTGCTCGTCGTCCGCACGGGCCTCCTCGGCTGGACCGGCCGTGCCGCCCGCGAGGCGGACGCCTTCCTCCGCGCCCGCCTCCTTCCCCCGATCACCCCCGCGGAAACCGACGGCACGGACAACCCGTAGGGGCGCAGCGTGCTGCGCGGGAGGAAGGAGGGGTAGGGGCGCAGCGTGCTGCGCCCGTGTCGCCCGCAGGGCGACCATGATGGCCGGGCTTCGCCCGGTGGGCCCTCGCACGCTCGACCCCTACGCCCTCACGTTTCGCGGAGAAACGACACGAACGCGTCTCGAACAGGCGTAGGGGCGCAGCTTGCTGCGCCCGGTGCGGCCCGCAGGGCCGCCGGGTCGTCAGAACTTGAAGGACACGCCCGCGAGGAACCCCGACGTCTCCTGCGTGATCCCGACCGGGTTCCCGGAACGGGGAACCGCGTCGTACTCCACCCGGGAGAGCCGGTACCCGGCCCGGAGCCGCGTCGAGGGGAAGATCTTGAGCTCGACGCCGAGCTCGTACTCGTACCCCTTCGCGTCCTCCCCGTACCAGAACGTGCCCCGCTCCCCGTCCGGGTCACCGAGCCACGGCGACCAGGCGGCCTCCCCGTACACGAAGACGATCCCGGCCACGTTCGCCCTGGCGTCGGCGACGAGGCGCACGCCATCGAGGTCGGCGCCGTCGCCCCCCGGACCGATCGAGATCCGGCCCCACCCGATTCCGAGGGCCAGGTAGTTCTGCTCCGTCGGGGCGACGATCTTCCGGACCACGTCCACGTGGACGAGCTCCATCTCCCACGGGTCGGCGTCTCCCTTGGCGTACCCGCCGCGCACGCCCCACTTCCCGAACCAGAGCCGCGCCCAGGCGGCGGGGGCGGCCCCGTCGTCCTCCTCGATGCCCTGGGCGTCGACGTCGTTCTGCCACCAGTAGGCGCCGAGCTCGACGTCGAGGGGCCCGAGGGCCCGGGCGGGGAGGGAAGTGGCGAGGAGGCCGCAGGCGAGAACGAACACGAGGGGAACGAGTCGTCGGGTCATGGCATACTCCGGCGCCCCGTGGGTCTGCGGGGCCTTCCCGGGTAGCATGGGGCCCCCGCGGCGCGGGAGGCAAGGAGGCCCCGATGGCGGACGCGACCTGGACGCTCGCGAGCTGGAACGTCAACTCGATCAAGGTGCGCGCCCCCCAGGTGGCCGACTGGCTCGGCGAGCGGCGCCCCGACGTCCTCGCCCTGCAGGAGCTGAAGGTCACCGAGGCAGCCTTCCCCCGGGAGGCGTTCGAGGAGCTCGGCTACCGCGTCCTCGTCCACGGCCAGAAGACCTGGAACGGCGTCGCCATCCTGTCCCGCGGTGAAGCCGAGGAGGTCCGGCGGACCCTCCCCGGCATGGAGGACGATCCGCAGGCCCGCTTCCTGGCCGCCCGGGTCGACGGCGTGCTGGTCGTCGACGTCTACGTCCCGAATGGCCAGGCGGTCGGCACCGACAAGTACGACTACAAGCTCCGCTGGCTCGACGCCCTCGCCCGCTGGTTCGAGGAGGAGCTGGATCCGGCGGAGCCGATCGCACTCCTCGGCGACTTCAACATCGCCCCGGACGAGCGGGACCTGTGGGACCCGGAGGCGTTCCGCGGCGAGGTGCTCTTCTCCGAGCCCGAGCGCGCCGCGCTCCGGCGCCTCATCGACTGGGGCCTTTCCGACGTCTTCCGCCGCTTCCACGAGGACGGCGGCCACTACTCCTGGTGGGACTACCGGCAGGCCGCCTTCCGCCGGAACATGGGCGCCCGCATCGATCTCATCCTGGTCACGTCCCCCCTCCTCGAGCGCGCCCTCTCCGCCGAGATCGACCGCGCCCCCCGGAAACTCCCGCGCCCCTCCGACCATGCCCCCGTCCTCGCCACCTTCCGCCGCCCCTGAGGAACACCCGGGCGGGGGAGCCGGGCTCGTCCGTAGATTGTCCTTGACAGAAGGACAATTGTGCTGGAGATTGTCCTTCTGAGAAGGACAAATGCGCGAGATCCTGCGGCAGAAGATCCTCGACGCCGAGGCGACCCCGGTTCCCCCGTTCACCCCCCGGGACGTCCACGTGCCCGCCGTGCCCGGGAAGGCCCTGGCGGTCATCGGGATGCGGCGCTCCGGGAAGACGACCTTCCTGTGGCAGCTCCTCGCGGAGCGGCTGGCGGCGGGAGCGCCCCGGGAGGGGATCCTCTTCGTCGGTTTCGACGACGACCGCCTCGCCGGGATGACCGCCGCCGACCTCGGAGTCCTGCTCGAGGAGTACTACGTCCTCCATCCGGAATGGAGGGAAGATCGGCGGCCCCTCTTCCTGTTCGACGAGATCCAGCTCGTCGAGGGGTGGGAGCGGTTCGCCCGCCGCCTGCTGGACACGGAGCGGGTCGACCTGGTCGTGTCCGGCTCGTCCGCCCGGATGCTCTCCCGGGAGGTCGCCAGCTCGATGCGGGGCCGGGCGATGGAGGTACTCGTCCTCCCGTTCAGCTTCCGCGAGTTCCTGCGGCACCGTGGGAAGGAGCCCGGGGGAGACCCGGCTCGCCTGCCGAAGGCGAAGCGCTCGGCCCTGAGGCGCGAGCTCGAGACGTACCTCGAGGTCGGCGGCTTTCCCGAGGCCCAGGGCCTGGACGTCCGCGACCGGTGGGAACTCCTGCGGACCTACGTGGACGTCGTGCTCCTCCGGGACGTGATCGAGCGGCACGGCATCTCCCAGCCGGTCGCCCTCCGCCAGATGACGCGTCACCTCCTGGCACATGCCGCCGGTCCCTTCAGCGTGAATCGGTTCCACAACGACCTGAAGTCTCGCGGATTCCGGGTCTCGAAGGATTCCCTGCACGCCTGGTTCGCTCACCTCGAGGACGCGTTCCTCGTCCACGGCGTCTGGCTCGCCACGGAGTCGGAGCGCCAGCGGATGGTGAACCCGCGGAAGGTCTACCCGGTCGATCCCGCCCTGATCCCCCTCTACGACCGCAGCGGCCGCGTTCAGCCCTCGAAGGCCCTCGAAACCGTGGTCTTCCTCGAGCTGCTCCGCCGCGGTGCCGAGGTCTCGTACGTCAAGACCCGCGAGGGCTACGAGGTCGACTTCCTCGCCCGCTGGCCCGGCGGCGCCACCGACCTCGTCCAGGTCGCCACCAGCCTCGACGACCCGGCGACCCTCGAACGCGAGACCCGCGCCCTCCTCTCCGCCGCCGACGAACACCCCACTGCCCGCCTTCTCCTCGTCACGATGACCCCGGAAGCGACCCGCGACGTCCCCGCAGCGATCGACCTCCTCCCCGCCTGGTCCTGGCTGCTGGCGACGGAGCCCTGACTCGGCGAACCGCGAGAATCAGTCGGGGGACTCGGTGGCGTCTTCCGCGACGGCGTTGACGAAGTAGAAGAGGCAGGTGCCGGGGGAGGGGGTCGTGGTGTCGGTCCAGGAGGGGGAGGCGGGGTCGGCGACCACGTACGTTTCGTCGGGGGGAGGGTTCGTGGCGATGAAGTCGGGGTGGTCGGCGCGGCGGACCCGGTAGTGGTCGGCCTCCCAGGCGGCGGCCCAGGCGAGGTCGTCGCGCGAGGGGTCGCCGAGCCAGAGGGAGGGGCCGACGTTGCCGGGCGGGTCGACGCTGCCGCCGCAGGGGCCTTCCGGGGCGGAAGACGTGTTCTGGGGGTCCGAGGGGGAGCGGACCGCGAAGTCGGCGGCGTTGTCGTCGGTGTCGGTGCCGTTGCCGCAGGCCGGGTCGTCCTCGCCGGGGGCGCGCTCGATCGAC
>JAMOQA010000093.1 GCA_027064265.1 Acidobacteriota bacterium | reverse complement strand
GGGACGACCGGGTCGTCCTGCGGTTCGGCGTCCTGACCCGGGCCCTCCCCCCGCGGGAGGCGCCACGCTGATGCGGTTCCCGGCCCGGTTCTCCGCCGCCGCGCCGGTGCTGTTCTTCCTTGCCGGCCTCGTCCTCCTCGCGGTGGCGGCGCCGCCCCCGGCACGGGTCCCGGTCCTGGTCGTCCTGCGGGAACAGGTGCCCCTCGCCGAGCTCGAGGAACTCGCCGCCCGGCCGGGGGGCCGGGCCCGGGCGATCGCCCGCCTGCGTGCCCTGGCCCGGCGGGAACAGGCCGCCTTCCTCGCCGCCCTCGGGGAGGTGGCCGACCGGGCGGAGTTCGCCGGGGTGCGGCCGCTCTGGATCGTGAACGCGGTCGCCCTCGAGGCCGGGCCCGCCCTCCGGGCCTTCATCGCCGCGCGCCCCGAGGTGGAGAGGGTCGTGCCGGACCCGCCCCGGGAGGTCTTCTTCCCCGCCGACGGGGGACCGGTTCCCGGGCCGATCGACCGGCCCGTCCCCGCCTGGGGGGTCGCCCGGGTCGGGGCCCCCGAGGCCTGGCGATCCTTCGGCATCGACGGGACCGGGGTCCTGGTCGCCGTGGTCGATACCGGCGTGGCGTACGACCACCCGGACCTGCTGGACCGGGTGTGGGTGAACCCCGGGGAGGACCTGGACGGGGACGGGGTGGTGATGGACCCGGACGACCGGAACGGGGTCGACGACGACGGGAACGGGTTCGTCGACGACCTGTGCGGGTGGGACTTCGACGACCGGGACGCCGACCCGTACGACCGGTTGTCGGGACACGGGACCCACGTGGCGGGCATCATCGCCGGCACCGGGCACGGCGGGACGGCGACCGGGGTGGCCCCGGGAGCCCGTCTCCTGCCGGTACGGGTCGGGCACTTCGCCTCCCAGGCGTCGACGGTGTGGGAGGGGCTCCAGTACGCCGCGGAGAACGGGGCCCGGGTGATCAACCTCTCGATGGGCTGGCGGCACGCCTGGCACCCGGACCGGGCCGCCTGGCGCCGGGTTGCCGAGGCGGTCCGGGCCACGGGCGCCCTGCTGGTCGCCGCGGCCGGCAACGACGGCTGGGGACGGGCGCCCGACAACGTCCGCACCCCGGCGGACGTTCCCGGCGTGCTCGCCGTCGGGGCGACCCGCCCCGGGGACGCGGTGGCGTTCTTCTCCTCCCGGGGGCCGGTCACCTGGCAGGACGTCCCTCCCTGGCGGGACTGGCCCTTCCCTCCGGGCCTGGTCAAGCCGGACGTGGCCGCCCCGGGGGTCGACGTTCCCTCGACCTGGTCGGGGGGCGGCTACGTCCTGCTCTCCGGGACGTCGATGGCGGCCCCCCACGTCGCCGGCGCCGCCGCCCTGGTCCTGGACGCGAACCCCGCGCTCGGCCCGGGCGAGGTCGCCCGGGTCCTCGAGGAGACCGCCCTCGACCTGGGATCCCCGGGGAAGGACGACGACTCCGGCGCCGGGCGCGTGGACGCCTTCGCCGCGGTGGAACGGGCCGCGCGGGGCCTCGCCGTCGCCGGGTGGCGTCTCGACGACGCGCCGCCCCGGGGTAACGGGGACGGGTACGCCGACCCGGGAGAGGAGCCGCTCCTCTTCGTCGCCCTGGAGAACCGTGACCTTCGCCGGGCGGCCGAGGGGGTCCGGGCGCGCCTCGTCGCCGAGGACGACGGGATCGCCGTGCTCGGCGAAGGGCCGGTTCCCTTCCCGTCGATCCCCCCCGGTGGCCGGGCCGAGGCGAGTGTGCCGTTCCGGGTGCGGGTCCACGGCCCCTGCGCCGTCCGGGTGCGGTTCAGGGTCGAGCTCTCCCGGGAAGGGGAGACGCCGGTCCGGGGCCGGTTCACGGTGCCGGTGGGCCACCCGGAACCGGCGGTCCTCTTCGCGGACGACTTTTCCCGGGACCGCGGGTGGCTCTTCGGCGGAACCGCGAGCGGCGGGGCGTTCGCGCGGGGAGTCCCGGAGGGGACCCGGGGCCCGGACGGGACCTGGGCGAACCCGCCGGCGGACAGCGACGACCCGGGGGAGGGCTGCCTCGTCACCGGGCCGGGGGGCGGCGACCCCCTGGCCGATGACCTGGACGGGGGGCCCACCGAGGCGACGAGCCCCCTCCTCGATGCCCGGCGCTTCGTCTCCCTGCGCCTCCGGTTCCGGCGCTGGTTCCGGCGGGCCGGGGAGCAGGTGTTTCCGGCCCAGGGGTGGCTCGTCGCGGAGGTGAGCGACGACGGGGGGGCGACCTGGCTCGAGGTGGACGCCGTCGCGGCAGGGAAGGGCGGCTGGGTGCGGGTCGAGCGGGACCTTTCCGGCCTGGTGCGACAGGGCTCGGGGCTGCTCCTGCGGTTCCGCGCCGCGGACCTGGCCCCGGGGGACGTGCTCACGGAAGCGGGAATCGACGACGTTCGGCTCGAGGGCGAGGCCCTCGCCTGTGCCCCCGCCCCCTGAACGCGGAAGCGGCGGCCCGGTCGGCCGCCGCGTCGCTCCCGGAAGGTGGCAGGGCTACGGGGATTCGAACCCCGGTTTCGTGGCTGAGAACCACGCGTCCTAGACCCCTAGACGATAGCCCCGCATGGCTCCCCGTCCGGGTGTGCGGCGCATTATAGGGGCGCGACCGGGGATGTCAAATCACCCGGGCGGCCCCCCGCCCTTTCAGGGGCAGGTCCCGGTGCCGTCGTGGTCCAGGATCCCGCACAGGCCGACGCCGCTGGCCGGCCGGACCGTCCCGTCGGAGCGGAAGCCGTGGTGCCCCTCGGTGGTCCCGTCCGCCTCGACGATCACCCACCAGGTGAAGTGGCCCGGCTCCGGGTCGGTGATCGGCACCGTCGCCGTGCCCGAGGGGTCGATGGCGCACGCCGCCGCCTCGTACTCGTAGTCCGCGAGCCGGTCCGAGTCGGCCATCAGGAGGTGGTACGTGGGGCCGGGGCAGGTGGTGACGTCCCAGTGGACGACCACCTCGTCGGCGGAGGCCCCGGTCCCCGGCTTCTCCGCGGTCATCGGTGTCCCGCCGGCGAGCCAGCCGTCCGGCACGGGGGAGATGCCCGGGAGGGCCTCCTCGCACTCCCCGTGCTGGTAGACCTCGACGACGTCCAGGTTCCAGCCGCAGTAGCGGACCGAGCTGTCCGAGGAGATGCCGAACCGGATCTTCGCGTTCGCCTTTCCGGCGAGGTACTGGGTGGCGTCCACCTCTTCGAGCAGCCAGGAGTCGTCGGAGAAGCTCAGGTCCGGGTTCTCCCAGGCGACCTGCCAGGCACTTCCGTCGAACGCCTCGAGGGTCGCCTGGTCGTAGCGGTTCTTCTCCGCGCCGAGCCAGCGCCGGTAACGGATCAGCACGTCGGTCATGCCGCTCGCGTCGAAGGCCGGGCTGGTGGCGTACCAGCCGGGGTCGACGTCGTCCTCGTAGTTCCCCGCGTACTCCCCCTGGCCGGTCAGGTCGACGCCGAGCACCCGGTTCCCCTCGAACGCCGCCGAGGGGTCCGGGTCGCCGGACCCGCCGTTCGCGCTGCCGCCGAGGCCCCGGGGCGCGGCGATCTCCCACTCGCCCTCGAGGGTCCATCCCTCGTCGGTCTCGAAGGTCCAGGTGACCAGGACCTCGTCCGGGCCGGTCGCCTGCGAGGACTGCTCGATGGTGTTGGTCTCCTCGTTGCCCGAGGCGCACGGCCCGCTGCCGTCGCCCGAGTCGTCCTCGGCCCGCACGATGTAGAAGTACTCGGTCCGCTGGTCGATCCCGGTATCCCGGTAGCTCGTCCCCTCGACGCAGGAGGCGACCAGGTTCCCGGCATCGGGAGTGAACCCGGGCAACAGGGAACGGTACACGTTGTAGCGGACGGTGGTGCCGCACTGCGGCGTCGCCGGGTTCCAGTGCAGCTCGATCGCGCAGAGCGAGCTCTTCGCGTTCTCGGCGGAGAGGAGCA
>JAMOQA010000092.1 GCA_027064265.1 Acidobacteriota bacterium | reverse complement strand
GTCCGGCGCGCTGGCTCGCCTGGGCCTTCCTCGCGGTGCTCCTGACCGTGGTCCTCGGCATTCCCCTGGTCGTGGTCGGCAACGCGGGCGGGCGGCAGGCGGCCCGGGCGGACCAGGTGCGGATCCGGGTCGAGTTCTCCCGCGGACGCCTCCCGATCGCGAACGCCACCGGGATCCTCTCCCGCCTCGAGGCGGCGGCCCGCCGGGTGCCGGGCGTGGAACGCACCGAGGCGATCGTCGACGAGGAGGGAGGAACCCTCACCGTCCGGTTCGTTCCCGAGGAGAAGCGCCCGCCCGGACCGCTCGCGGCGCGGGTGCGCGAGGCGGTGGAGCGCGAGGCGCGGACAATCGGCGGCGTCCGGACCTGGGACGCGGAGAGCGGCGGTGGCCGGGGCGGACAGGCCGACCCGGGCCGGCGACTCCTCGGTGCGGCCCCCCGGGAGATCACGATCACGGGACCGGACGCGGAGCGGCTCCTGCGGATCGGCCAGGCGATCGCGGTCCGCCTGCGGGCGATCCCGGAGGTCTCCGCGGCCTGGACCGGCGTGAGCGAGCGGCGCCCGGTGGTCGACGTGCGGCCGGAACGGCTCACCCTGGAGGCGATGGGTCTCACCCCCGACCGGGTCCTTCCCGTCCTCGGCACGGTCCGGCGGGAGGGAATCCGGATGGCCACCGGCTGGGTCCTGCCCGACGGCCGGGAGATCCCCCTCGTCCTCGTCTCGCGGGAACGCCCCCGGACCCGCGTGGTCCGCCAGCTCGGCGAGATCCCGGTGCCCACCCCCGCCGGCCCGCTCCCCCTGCGGGCCCTCGCCACGATCCGGCGCAACCCGGGGCCGCCGCCGATCGTCCACCACGACGGGCGCCGGGAGATTGCCGTGCGCTGGCACTACCGCTGGGACGCGCCGGCCTCCGGGGAGGCGAGGCAGGCTCTCGAGCGGCGCGTGCGGGACGCGGTGCGGGGAGTCCATCTCCCGCCCGGCTACGCGCTGGACACCGGCGAGGCGGAAGCCACGACCAACTGGTTCCGGAAGGTCCTCGTGCCGGTCGTCCTCCTGCTCTACGCGGTGCTGGCGATCACGTTCGAGTCGCTGACCCTGCCGATCCTCGTCCTGGTCGCCGCCCCGCTGACCCTGGTCGGTGCGGTCTGGGCGCTGGTCGTCACGGGCCTTCCCGCCGACATGATGGGCCTCTTCGGCGCCCTCGCCCTCCTCGGGCTCACGGTCAACCCCGCGATCCTGCTCGTCGACCGGATGCAGCAGCGGGTCCGCGCCGGGGCCGCCTCCCCGGCGGCCGCCGCCTTCGCCGCGGTCCGCGAGCGGGCCCGCCCGGTCCTGATGACCACGGCGACCACCGTCGCCGGGCTGTGGCCGATGGCGATCCCCACCGGGCGGGACATGGAGATCTGGCCCCCCTTCGCCGTCGTCGTGATGGGCGGTCTCGCCGCCTCGACCCTGATGACGCTCCTGGTCCTGCCCTCCGGCTTCGTCCTGCTGCGCCGCCTCGACCGGGTCTTCGGCCGCCTCGGGCCCTGGGTGGTCGCGGCGTGGCTCGCGCTGGTCGCCGCCACCATCGCGCCCCTCGTCGGCGCGGGGCTCCTCGAGTCCCTGACCTGGCAGATCGTCACGACGGTGCTGGTCGCCGCCGGCTGGCTCGCCCTTCTCGCCCTGGCCTTCCGACGGGACGGGACACCGGAGCCCGACACTTCCGCTGGGCCGCCGCCCGTGGACGTCCGTTCCCTCGAGAAGGTCTACGGCCGGCCGGGGCCCCTCGCCCGGGCCCTGGCCCTCCCCGAGCAGGTCGCCCGGCGCGCGCTCGCCGCCGGCCTCGCTCCCTTCGATCCCCGGGACGCGGCGGCCCCCCTGGCGTCCGCCGCCCTGGTCGCGCTGGCCGGTCTCTGGCTCGGCACGCACCTCGCGACCTTCTTCTGGCGGACCGCCTGGCTCCTCGTCGCCGCCGCGGCCGGGGCGCGGGCGGCCCTCGCGCTCCGGCGCCTGCGGGGACGGGCGGACGGGATCGGCCGGGTGGAGCCCGGCGGTCCCGAGGGGATCGTCGCCTTCGCGCTGCCGTGGGTCGCCCTCGTCCACCTGGCGGTCGACGGCGTCGCGGTCCCCCGGATCGCCGGCGAGGATGCCTGGATCGGGGGCCGGATCGTGCTGCTGGCGACCGCCGCCCTGCTGACCGGGTTCGTCCAGCACGGCCGCCAGACGGCCCTCCGTCTCGCCCGGGGAGAACTCCCCGAGCGGCCCGCCGGCGGCTGGCTCCGGCCGGCGCGGGCGGCGTACCGCCGCTTCTGCGCCCGATGGTTCGGGTTCGACCTGCCGCGGCGGGAGGTGGCGGCGCTGCGGGGGATCTCGTTCCGGGCGGAGCGGGGGATGATCGGCATCCTCGGCCCCAACGGGGCGGGGAAGACCACGCTCCTCAGGATCCTCGCCGGCATCCTCGATCCGTCCCGGGGTTCGGTGCGCATCGGGAGCGTGCGGCTCGGGGCCCTGCGGCGGCAGCTGGCTCGCTGGCTCGGCTACCTGCCCCAGGACTTCGGCCTGCCCGGCCACCTGACCGCCCGCCAGTACCTCGCCTACTGGGCGATCCTCTACGGGATCCGGCCCGCCGCCCGGCGCCGGGAGCGGGTCGAGCGGCTCCTCGCCGAGGTCGGTCTCGCGGACCGGGCCGACGAACCGATCGCCGGCTACTCCGGCGGAATGCGGCAGCGGGTGGCGGTCGCCCGCACCCTGCTGCGCCTGCCACCGGTGATCGTGGTGGACGAGCCGACCGTGGGGCTCGACCCGGGGGAGAGGATCCGGTTCCGCAACCTGCTGGTGCGCCTCGCCCGGGAACGGGTCGTGCTCTTCTCCACCCACGTGGTCGAGGACGTGGCGGTCACCTGCCCCCGGGTACTCGTCCTCTCCGGGGGCCGCATCGCCTGGGACGGGCCCCCGGCGGAGCTGGCCCGGGTGGCGGCCGGCCGCTGCTGGGAGGTCCGCCTCGCCGGGGCGGAACCGGCCTGGCCGGCGGGCGCCCTCGTCGTCGACCGGGCGCCGGCGGGCCCGGGCGAGACCCTCTTCCGGGTCCTCGCGGACGAGCGCCCCCACCCGGCGGCCCGCCCCGCGGAGCCGACCCTCGAGGACGGATACCTGTGGTTGATGCATCACGGCCGGGAGGAGACCCGATGAGGGGGAGGGAAATCGTCTCGCGGGCGCGGGTCGCCCT
The DNA here is from genome assembly GCA_027064265.1 of Acidobacteriota bacterium. Taxonomy (GTDB): domain Bacteria; phylum Acidobacteriota; class Polarisedimenticolia; order J045; family J045; genus JAMOQA01. Next base: position 727 of record JAMOQA010000092.1, on the reverse strand, counting down.
CGCCGACGCGGTGGCCCTCGTGCTGCTGTCGGCGCGACGGATGACCGGCCGATGGACGCTGCTCCTTCCCCTCGCGCCCCTCTCCTGGACCGGCTTCCAGGCCCTCCGTCTCCTCCTCGGGTGGCGCCCGGTGTCGTTCGGGCCGGAGGACGTTCCGGTCTTCCTCCTCGGGATGCCCCTCTCGGTGCTCGCGATCGCCCTGGGGGTGCGGATCATCGCCGGGGAGATCGAGGAGCGGACCCTCGAGGTCGCCTGGACCGTTCCCGGCGGCGCGCGGAAGGTCTGGCTCGGCAAGCTCGGCGCGGCGGTCGTCGTCCTCCTGGCGGCGGAGACGCTGCTCGCCGTCGCAACCTGGCTCTTCCTCGCGCCCTTCCCCTGGTGGGTGCTCTGGACCGGCTTCCAGGCAGCGCTCTTCCACCTGGCCCTCGCCACCTGGCTCGCCGCGGTGGTCCGCTCGGAGATCGCGGGCTTCCTGCTCTCGGTGCCGGCCTGGCTGTTCGCGCTGCTGACCGGGTCGGGAAACCAGCCGGCCCGCATCTCGCCCTTCTTCGACCCGGTGAAGTACGCGAACCGGGACCCGGCGGAGGTGGCGGCCTGGACCCTGCAGAACCGGGTCGGCATCCTCCTCGTCGCGTTCGTGCTGGTGCTGCTGGCGTTCGAACGGGTCGAGGACCGGGAGCGGATGCTGGGCTGACGGTCAGGACGCCGTCGCCGGGGTGCGCGCCTC
>JAMOQA010000091.1 GCA_027064265.1 Acidobacteriota bacterium | reverse complement strand
CCCGCCGGGGCCGGGCGACCCGGGCTCCCTCCTCCGCCTTGCGCAGGAGCGCGACGAAGAACCCCCACGAGCCGGTATGGTGGGGGAAGATCCGGCGGGTCCGCGCCAGCTCCGCCGGCCACCGCTCCCCCTGCCAGGACGTGAGACCCGGAAGGCCCGGAATCTCCCCGGGCACCGGCAACAGCTCGATGTCCTCCCGGCTCGCCAGGGCCTCGGCGACGATCGCCTCGTCCTCCTCCGGGGCGAGGGAACAGGTCGAGTACACGAGGAGCCCGCCCGGCGCGAGGAGGTCGAGGGCACGGGCGAGGATCCGCCGCTGGTGGACCCGGGCCCGGGCCAGCCCCTCCTCGCCGGAGGGGGCATACCGGGGGACCGGGACCCGGAACGTGCCCTCCCCGGTGCACGGTGCGTCGACCAGCACCCGGTCGAAGAGAGCGGTCCGGGGCAGCCCTCCGGCGTCGCCGAGCGCGATCACCGCGGAGGCCACCCCGTGACGGGCGAGGGACTGGACGATCAGGCCGGATCGCCCCTTCGAGGGGTCGAGCGCGAGGATACGGGCCGTGCCCCCGGCGAGGGAGTCGAGCAGGAGCGTCTTTCCGCCGGGGGCGGCGCACGCGTCGAGGACGAGGTGACCCGCGCGCGGCGCGAGCGGCAGGGCCGCCGCCGCGCTGGAGAGCCCCTGGGCGAACGCCCGGCCCAGGATCACCTCGGGCAGGAGGCCGGCCCGGGGCCGCGGTTCCCCGGGCGCCGCCCGGACCCGCAGGTGGCGGGGCGCCCAGGGGAACCGTTCCACCAGGAGTCCCCGGGCCCGGATGCCCGCCGCCACGTCCGCCGGATCTTCCCGGGGAACCAGCAGGTCCACCGGCGGCGGTTCCTCGAGCGCGACACGGAACGCCGCGGGATCGTCGACGATCTCCCGGTACCGGTCGAGCCAGGCCAGGGCCGCCCGGACGCGCTCTTCCGGGGAAGGGCGGCCGGTGTGCCGACGTTCCGCCACGCTACCAGTCCTTCTCCGGGACCCCCATGCCGCTCCGGTCCGGGTAGGGGGGCCGTCCCGGCGGCACGAACGGGTGCGCCTCGAGTTCCTTCAGCATCTCCTCGATCGCCGCGTCGAGCTGCGGATCGCTCCCGTCCATCATCTTCGCCGGGTCGTCGATCACCTCGATGTCCGGGTCGACCCCGTGGCCCTCGATGCCCCACGTGCCGTCCAGGTCGTAGTAGGCGAACCGGGGCACCGCGAGCCGGCTCCCGTCGATCATCCCCGGGTTGCCGGAGATGCCGACGAGGCCTCCCCAGGTGCGCGTCCCGATCAGCTTCCCGAGCCCCCGCTTCCGGAAGTAGGCGGGGAAGGCGTCTCCCCCGGAGCCGGCGAGGCCGTTGATCAGCATGCACTTGGGCCCGGTGTGGCCGTCGGGCGGCCACGGCCAGTCCATCCCGTCCCGGCGCGCCCAGTAGTTGATCACCGGCCGATCGAGGATCTCGATGAACCGGGTCGGGATCTGGCCGCCACCGTTCCAGCGCTCGTCGATGACCAGGGCCGGCTTCCGGATCTGCGGATAGAACTGCCGGACCAGCTCGTTCTGGCCCTGGATCCCGGTGTTCGGCACGTAGACGTACCCGACCCTGCCACCGGTCCTCTCCTCGACGTAACGCCGGTTGTGCTCGACCCAGGCGCGGAAGCGGAGCTCTCCCTCCGAGCCGAGCAGCTTCACCGTGACGTCCCGGGCGTCCTCGTCGAGGACCGGCTTCTTCGACACCGTGATCGTCACGGTCTTCCCGGCGAGGCCGACGAAGGCGGCCCAGGGGGCCTGCGCCGGGTCCACCGGCGCCCCGTTGACGGCGAGGAGCCAGTCTCCCTCGTGGACGTCCACGCCGGGCCGGGAGAGCGGTCCACGGGCGTCGGCGTCCCAGGAGGCCCCCTCGTAGATCCGCGAGATCCGGTAGGCGCCGTCCACCAGCTCGAAGTCGCAGCCGAGCATTCCGACGGAGAGCTCGTGGCCGCCGCCCCGTTCCTCGGGGGCGGGGAAGTAGTACGCGTGGCCGACGTTCAGCTCGGCGATCATCTCCCGGATCACGTATCCCACGTCGCGGCGGCTGACGCAGTCCTCGAGCATCGCCTCGTAGTGCTTCCGCACCGCGTTCCAGTCGACTCCGTGCATGTGCGGGTCGTAGAAGAAGTCCCGCATGATCCGCCACGCGTCGAGGAAGACCTCCCGCCACTCCGCCCGCGGGTCGATCCGGGTGATCATCCCGTCGGTGACCACCGGTTTTCCTTCCTTCCCCGGGGCCGCGTCCCGGATACGGGCGGGCCCCCCGCCGAGGACCAGCATCTTCCTGCCGTCGGCGCTGAGGACGAACACCGAGGCCTTCTTCTCGAGGACCTTTTCCTCGTGCTTCTCGTCCCCGAGGTCGAGCAGGACGATCTTCGAGGGTTCGCCCTGGCCGCGCACCGGCTGGCGGACGTAGAGCAGGTTCCCCTTGTCGTTGACCCCGAGGATACCGAAGTCGCCCGGGGGCACCGGCACGATCACCGCCCGCTCGGCGATGCCGTCGAACTCGATCTCCACGTCCTTCTTCTTCTCTTCCTTCTTGTTCTTCTTGTCGCCGTCGTCCTCGCCGTCCTTCTCCTTCTTCGCCCTCTTCTTCCCGCGCTCCTTGCCCTTCTTGTCCTTGTCGCCCTTCTCGTCCTTCCTGCCCTCGTCCTTCTTCGGCTTCTCCTCGTCGCTCTTCGGGGCGAACGGGTCGGGCACGTCGGCCCGCAGGGGGACTGCGATCAGTCGCTCGGTGCGCGGGTAGATGAACGTCGTGTCGAGGCTCGAGTACCACGGGGAGAAGTGGAGGGTGCGGCGGTAGAAGAGGTACTTCCCCTCCCGGTCGAAGACCGGCGCCACCGCGTCGAAGAACCCCCGGGTGACCCGGTGGTCCTTCCCCTCGCGGACGTCGTACACGTGGACGACGTGCACGCCGTCCTCCTCCTGGAGCGAGTAGGCGAACCAGCGGGAATCCGGCGACCAGGAGAGCCCCTTGTCGATCGGCCCGGAGAGGTTCCAGGGATCCTTCGCGATGGTGCGGAGCTCCTCCTCCTTGGTGTCCCACAGGAGGATCGCGCCGGTCTTGTCGAGGAACGCGATGTACCGGGAGTCGGGGGACCAGCGGGCGTCGGAACGGAACCCCGGCCCGAGGTGGGTGACCTGGCGCGGCTTCCCCTTTCCGTCGGCGGGGGCGAGCCACAGCTCGACCTCGCCGCTCGCGTCGGAGAACCAGGCGATCCACTTCCCGTCCGGGCTCCAGGAAGGTTCCCGCTCGGCGACGCCGCTGGTGCGGGTCAGGTTCCGGGGCGTGCCGTGCTTCGCCGGCAGGGTCCAGGCGTCTCCCCGGGCGGAGACGATCGCCCGGGCGCCGGAGGGAGAGATGTCCCACGACTGGATGAACTTCGAGGCGTCCACCGGGCGGGGCATCAGGGTGGGCCGGTCGCCGGGGATCGTCACGTCGATCCCGCGGACCTGGCCGGAGCCGAGGTCGAGCACGTGGAGGCCGCTGCCGAGCTGGAAGACGATCCGCCCCTTCCCATCGGGCCCCGGGCCGATGCCGGGGAACCGGACGTCGTCGTCGGTGAAGTGCGTCAGCTGGCGCCGCTCGCCGCTCGCCGGGTCCCAGGACCAGACGTTCAGGCGGTGGGCCGGCCCGGCATCGGAGAGGTAGTAGACCCGGTCGCCGTACCACATCGGCTGGGTGTCGGTCCCCTGCCAGTCGGTGACGCGGCGGGAGGTCTTCTTCTCGAGGTCCACGAGCCACAGGTCCGTGGCCATGCCGCCCATGTAGCGCTTCCAGGTGCGGAAGTCCCGGGTGTGGGGAGTGTAGAGCAGCTGTCTTCCGTCCGGGCTCAGCGTCGCGAACGCCCCGTAGGGCACGGGGAGACGCTCCGGCATGCCGCCCTCCG
>JAMOQA010000090.1 GCA_027064265.1 Acidobacteriota bacterium | reverse complement strand
CTTCCCGTCGACCAGGTACTCGCTCTCGCCGGTCCGGTAGAGCCGACGGGTGATGGAAACCCGGGTGCGCCCGTCCGGCAGCGGCTCGTTCCGGGCGACCAGGTGGAGGGTGACCTCCGCCATGCCGCCCGGTCCCCGGGCGTCGCTGCCGGCGAAGATGACGTCCTCCATGCGCCGGCCGCGCAGGGCCCGGGCAGACTGCTCGCCGATCACCCAGTTGATCGCGTCGGCGATGTTCGACTTCCCGCTCCCGTTCGGCCCGACGACCGCGGTCACCCCGTCGGGGAACTCGACAACGGTCCGCTCCGGGAAGCTCTTGAAGCCGGTCACCTCCATCCGCTCGAGCCGGAGCATCGGGCGCGCTTCCTCCTCTCAACCCTCGACGGGAACCATGCAGACGGGAATCGCCGGACCCCTCTCCCGCGTCCCACGGGTTCCATGGTACCACCCGGGACGGGTCACCGGTCGCGGTCGATGACGGTTCGCGGAAGCTCCTCGAGCACGGCGCGGTACGCGCCCCGCGGGAACCCCCTGATGATCTCCCGGGCCTCCAGGGCCCGCTGCCGGGCCAGTTCCCGGCAACGATCGATACAGCCGTTCTCCTCGAGGGCCCGCCGGAGACGCAGCCAGGAGCCCGGCCGGAACCGGCCCTCCTCGACGACCGCCCGGATCTCCTCCCGGTCCCGGTCGGAGCCCCGCTCCCAGAGGTCGATCCAGGGGAGGGTGAGTCTCCCCTCCCGCAGGTCGGCGGCCACCGGCTTGCCAAGGGTCTCCTCGCTGGCGACCAGGTCCAGGAGGTCGTCCGCCAGCTGGAAGGCCACCCCGAGGCTCATGCCGTAGCGGGCGAGGGCGTCCTCGGTCTCGCGATCCACGCCGGCCAGGACGGCCGCCGCGCGGCAGCACCCCGAGAAGAGCCAGGCGGTCTTCCGCTCGACGATCGCCAGGTGCTGCTCGGCGGTCACCTCGGTCGACCCGCGCAGGTCGTGGGCGAGCATCTCCCCCTCGATCATCCGCTCGGTGGCCTCCGCCAGGATCTCGATCAGGCGGAGCTTGCCGGCCCTGAGGACCATGTTCATCGAGCGGATGTAGAGGTAGTCGCCGAGCAGGACCGTGAACTCGTTGCCGAACACGCGGTTCGCCGCGGGCCGGCCGCGCCGGGTTTCCGCCTCGTCGATGATGTCGTCGTGGACGAGGGTCGCCGTGTGGATCAGCTCGAAGACCGCCCCGACCAGGACGTCGTCCCGGCCCCGGTACCCGAGGAGTCCCGACGTCAAAAGGACGAGGATCGGGCGGATCCGCTTGCCCCCCGCCTCGGCCAGGTAGTTCCCCGCCCGGTCGATCGGACCCCAGGGGGACCGGAGGTTCGCCCGGATCTCCTCCTCGACCTCCGCCAGCTTGCCGCGAACGAGGGGCCACACGGCGGCGAGAAGCGCCGGGGGAGGGCGGAAACGGGACGAGGCCCGGGACGAGGCCATCTCGTTCCTCACCGTGCTTCTCCCCCGCGCCGGGAAGCGGGCCGCGGCCCCGTGCGGGGCATCTCCGAGGCACCCGCCCGCACCACGTGCCGGACCTTCCCGAAGTCGTACTCGAGCCGGCCGGTGGCATCCGCCACGACCCTGCGGGGGAACCCGTACCGCCGGAGGAGGCGGCCCAGCGGGCTCGCGACTCCCCCCGCCCGCTCGATGGCGGCCCGCAGGTCCGGCCAGCCGGGAGCGCTCGCCACCCGGACGGTCACGGTGGCGCCACCCCGGCGGCGGAGATCCCGGGTGAGGTCCCGGGGAGCGGGCCGCGCGTACCGGAGGGCGTCCCAGGGACCCCGGTCTCCGACGTACAGCAGCACCTTCCCGCGGGGACGCCAGCCGGCGAGCTCCAGCCGGAAGAAGCCCCTGTCGTCGGTCCGGGTCCGGGCGATCTCCACCGGGGGGGGAGTCTCCCCGTCCTTCCTGGGCAGGAGCGGCGCCGGGGGCAGCTGGACGACCCGGACGGTGACGCCGGCCAGCGCCTTCCCCTCGTCGTCGAACACCTGGCCCTCGACCCCGGACGCGGCCGCCGGGAGGATCGCGCCCAGCAGCAGCAGGCACGCCACCACCGCCCCCCGTACCAGGAGGCCGTCCTCCGACCAGGTGCCGGCACCTCGGCGCATCTCCCCGGACTCTCCCTTCGCGAGCGGTTCAGTCGCGGCTGATAGTGTACCCCTCGGGCACGTCGATCTCGAAGGTCCCCGGCGGCAATCCCTCCCGGAGAGGCGCCGGGGCACCGAGCTCCATGGCCAGGCGGCTGCCCAGCGGGTCGACGACGACGATCCGCCGCAGGTCCGGCGGACCCGGGTCGATCTCCAGCTCGACCCACTCCACGTCGTCCCGGGGTTCCCGGGGAAGCAGCCGCACGCGGATCCGGCCCCGTTCGTTTCCGTTCGCGTCGCCTTTCTCCCTCTCGTCCGGGGGCAGGACGGCGAAGAGGTCGGTGAGATCCGCCCGGCCCGCCAGCAGGTCCGCGAGGAGCCGGTCACCTTCCCGGCCCGGCAGGTCGGTGCGGTGCACCACGAGTTCCCGCTCCTCCGGGTCGAGGACCCGCCACTCGGTTCCGTCGTAGACCGCCCGCATCCCGGCCGGCTCGTCGTAGCGCCACGCGAGGCGCCCCCCGCGCCCGACGAGGATCCGCCCCCGGGCCTGCTCCTCCTCGCCGAACGTGGGAGAAACGAGGGACTGGCGGAAGTCGACGGCGAAGGGAGCGAGCGCCCGGTAGCGGGCGGCCAGCCGCTCGAGGAGCCGCACCTGGTCCGGCCCCGCCCCGGCCCGTCCTCCCGGCGCGGGCAGGACCGCCACGAGGGCGAGCAGGAACCCCGTCACCGTGGCACTCCACGCTCGAGCCATCACGCCTCCCCGGGTCGGGCGGACCCGTGCCCGGCGATTGTACGGCCCCCGGGCGCCCTGCGCGCGGCCATAATGGGGGGTGTGGGCCCCGCGCCCCGGGAGGTTCCCGATGCGAGTCATCCGTTGCCTGCTCGTCTTCCTCGCGCTCTCCCCGCTCCCGGCCGCCGTGGTGCGGCCGGCGGCCGCGGCGGACCCGGACGCGGCCGCGACCCTCGAACGGGCGGCCGCCGCCTACGAGGCCGGGCGATGCGCCGAGGTGCTCTCCCTGCTCGCTCCCCTGGCGGCCCGGGACCCGGACGCCCTCGACGGGCTCTCCGAGTACCGGCGAGGCTGGTGCACCTCGCGCCTGCACCGCGGGGACCCCCGGCCCTCCTACGAGCGCGCGGCGGAGAAGCTCGCCCGGGAAGCCGCCGAGCCGGCAGCGTCTCTCGACGTCCACTTCTACCTGGTGAACGCCCTGCTCAACCTGGGAAGGAAGGACGAGGCGCGCGAGGCGGCACTCCGGGCCCTCGACCTGGTGCAGCGGGGAACGCTGCAGGTCCCGGAGGACGATCCCCGGGCCTGGTTCCGACTCGGGAAGCTGGCCCGGGACGCCGACCGACCGGAGGAGGCGCGGGAGCCGTTCACGCGGGCCCTCGACCTGGTCGAAGCGGGCAGGCCCCTCCGGCGCGCCTACCTCGAGCGGATCGCCGGCGCCGCCGCCGCGATGGGCGACGGCGCCCTCGCCGAGCGAGCGGCGCGGCTCCTCGGCAAGGGGGACACCTCCCCCCGGGGCGTCTTCGCCCGCGCCCGGGCCCTCCTCGCGGCCGGCAGGCTGGACGAGGCCCGGGAGGCGTACCGGGACGCGGCTCGCCGGCCGGGGGACCGGGGGATGGAGGCTCGCTACGCGCTGCACGTCCTCGACCGGGTCGACGAGCTGGGCGAGTGGGGACTCTCTCCCGCGACGACCACCGCCGACGGCCGGCCGATCGCCTCCCTCGACCGGACGGGCCTCCGGGCCGCCCTGGCGGCGACGGCCCGCGAGGCCTTCCGGGCGATGCAGGCCCCGCCGGTGGAGGTGCCGCGGCGCAAGCGTCCGGGCACGA
>JAMOQA010000089.1 GCA_027064265.1 Acidobacteriota bacterium | reverse complement strand
CGACGACGGGCGCAGCACGCTGCGCCCCTGCGGGATCCGCGACGTGCGCGGCCAGGGAGAAGACGCGCGGCGCGGGAGAAACGAAGCCCGGGGGCCTGTGGCTCCCGGGCTCCGTGCCGTCCTTGACCTGGATAGAGGCGATGGCCACGTCACGGGGTGATCGACGGCCCCGAATCACCCCCGAGGAACGGCTTGAGCAGCCGCGCCCGTGACGGTTGACGGAGCTTCTTGAGCGCCTTCGACTCGATCTGCCGGATGCGCTCCCGAGTCACCTGGAAGGCCTGCCCGACCTCCTCCAGGGTGTGCTCGTTGCTCTCGTCAACGCCGAACCTCATCTTCAGGACCTTCTCCTCCCTCGGAGTCAGGGTCTTGAGAACGGTCCCCGTCTGTTCCTTGAGGTTCATCCTGACCACCGCCTCGACTGGAGAAGGGGACTTCTTGTCCTGGATGAAGTCCCCGAGGTGCGAGTCTTCATCCTCCCCGATCGGGGTCTCCAGCGAGATCGGTTCCTGCGCGATCTTCAGGACCTTGCGGACCTTGCTGACCGGCACGTCCATCCGCTCCGCGATCTCCTCGGGGGTCGGGTCGCGCCCGAGCTCCTGGACGAGAGATCGCGCGGTCCTGACGAGCTTGTTGATCGTCTCGATCATGTGGACCGGGATGCGGATCGTCCGCGCCTGGTCCGCGATCGCGCGGGTGATCGCCTGGCGGATCCACCAGGTGGCGTACGTCGAGAACTTGTAGCCGCGCTTGTACTCGAACTTGTCGACCGCCTTCATCAGCCCGATGTTCCCCTCCTGGATCAGGTCGAGGAACTGCAGGCCACGGTTGGTGTACTTCTTGGCGATCGAAACGACCAGCCGCAGGTTGGCCTCGATCAGGTCCTTCTTGGCCCGCTGGGCCTCGGTCTCGCCGCGGATGATCTCCTTGGCGAGCTGGGCCAGCTCGTCGGCCGTGGACCGCATCTCCGCCTCGATGATCTGGATCTCCTGCTGCGCGTCGAGGATCTTGCGCTGCAGCTCCCGCTTCACCGCGGCGTCCCGGGCCTTCCTGAGGCGCGCCTTGAGGTCCTGCTCGATCCGCCGGTGGCGGCTCGCCCGCTTGTAGGCGTCCTTGACCTCCCGCGCCAGGCGGTCGATGTAGTGCTGGTTCAGCCCGATCGACTGGATCGCCTTGGCAACCTCCTCGCGCAGCTGCTCCAGGCTGGCCGTGACCTCCTTCCAGGTCTTGGTCCCCTTCTTCAGCCGCGCCAGCCGGGCCTCTTCCTTCTGGTACTTCTCGGCGAGCCTGCGGACCTTCGCGACCCGCTTGTTCGCCTGGGAGACCTTCCGCTTGATCACCTCCTCGCGCGAGAGGCTCCGGCCCTTGCTCCCCAGGGCGTCCTCGGAGATGTCGAAGATCTCCTCCACGGCCTTGGGGTGCTGCTGGAGCCGCTCGGGGATGCGCAGGATCTCGTCGAGGCCGAACCGGCTGCGCGACAGCGCGCGCAGGACCTTCAGCTCGCCCTCCTCGATCCGCTTCGCGATCGCCACCTCGCCCTCGCGGGTGAGGAGGTCGACCTTCCCCATCTCCCGCAGGTACATGCGGACGGGGTCGTTGGTTCGTTCCTGCTCCACGACCGGCAGGACGGGCTCGACCTTCCTGTGGGGACCACCCCGTCTCCCGGGGACGGCATCGGCGAGTGCGTCCTCGCCCTCCTCCAGCTGGTCCTCCTCGAGGATGTCGATGTCCTGGGCGCGGAGCAGCTCGAGTACCTCCTCGAACTCCGCCGGGTCCGCGACCAGCTCGTCGGGCAGCTGGTCGCGGATCTCGTCGGGCGTGAGGCACCCCTTCTCCTTGCCCTGTGCGAGGAGGGCTTTCACCTCCTCGTACTTCTCGTCGATCCGCAAGGCAATCCTCCTTGCTCCTCGTTCCGGCGAACCCCGGCCCTCCGGGCTCAGGGTGCGCCCGCCTCGTACCCGGGCGCGGGTTCGCGGGGACCGGGGCCGTCCCCCGGCGCCGCGCCCAGACCGTGCAGCTCCTTCGCGAGCGCGACCTTCTCGGCAAGCAGGCGGGCCCGCTCCGCCCCGTCGGCCGTCCGCTCGATCCGTTCCTGCAGTTCCTTCATCCGCTCCCGCAGTGCCCGCTCCCGGAGCGCCGTCACCGCCCCGCGGGCGTCGCCGATTCCCGGCTCCGGCCCCCGCGCGAACAGCAGCGCGAGGAGCGCCTCCCGCAGGGGTCCCTCGGCCGCGTCCGCGAAGCGGCGCGCGTCCGGGGCCTCGCCCCGCCGGGCGGCCTCCTCCCACGCGGAGACCAGGCGCCGCGCCGGTTCCCCGAGAACCTCCCGCGGCAGCTCGCCCAGGAGCGCAAGGGCGTCCGCCGGTGCCGCGGCGCCCGCCCCGGCCAGGTACCGCAGGAGGACCTCCTCCGCCGGGGAGAACGCGCGGGCCGACCGGATGTTGCGGCCGGGGATCTCCGCCCGCGCCGTCCGCGCCCGCGCCCGGGCCGCCCGGCGCAGCTCCTCGACCACCAGGCGATCGTCGATGCCGAGGCCCGCGGCGACCCGGAGCGCCGCGTCGTCCCGGGCGATCGGGCTCGGCAGCGCGGCCAGGTGCCGGAGCACCATCTCCACCGCGCGGGTCCGGCCGTCGAGGCTCGCGAGGTCGAAGGCCCGCCGCGCCTCGGCGACCAGGAAGTCGACCAGGTCCATCGCGCCCGCGAGGGCCTCGCGGACCCCCTCGGCGCCCCGCTCCCGGGCGAGGTCGTCCGGGTCCCTCCCCTCGGGGAGCAGGACGACCCGCACGCCGAGCCCGTGCCCGAGGAGCGCCGGCAGGGACCGGTGCACCGCCCGCCGGCCGGCGGCGTCCCCGTCGAAGACGAGGACCACCGTCTCGCAGAACCGCCCGAGCAGCCGGGCGTGGCCCTCGCCGAAGGCCGTCCCGCAGACGGCGACCGCCCCCTCGACGCCCGCCCGGGCGAGCCCGAGGGCGTCGAAGTACCCCTCCACCAGGATCGCCCGGCGGGAAGCGCGGATCGCCTTTCCCTCCTCGTGCAGCCGGTAGAGGACGCGGCCCTTGTCGTAGACCCGGGTCTCCGGACCGTTGAGGTACTTCGGGGTGGCGTCCCCGAGGGCGCGGCCGCCGAAGCTGACGACGCGCCCCGCCGGGTCGCGGATCGGGAAGGTGACCCGCCCCCGGAACCGGTCGTAGGCGCCGCCCCCCGAGCTGCGGGGAACGGCGAGGCCGGCGTAGACGATCTCCTCGACGCCGAACCCCTTCCCGGAGAGGTGCCGCAGCAGGGCGTCCCAGGAGTCCGGCGCGAACCCGAGCTCGAACCGTTCCCGCTCCGCCGCCCCGTAGCCGCGACCCTCCAGGTAGCGGCGCGCGGCCGTGCCCGCGGGCCCCTCGAGGGCCGCCCGGAAGAAGCGCTGCGCCTCCGCGAGGGCGTCGAGCGCCCGGCGGCGCTGCCTCGCCTCGCGGGCCTCCCCGTGTCCCGAGGCCCGGGCCGGCCGCGGGATCCCGTAGCGCTCCGCCAGCAGCCCGACCGCCTCGTTGAAGTCGACCTGGTGGACCAGCTGGACGTACCGGAAGACGTCGCCCCCGGTGTGGCAGCCGTGGCAGTAGAAGAGCTGCTTTCCCGGGTCGACGTGGAAGCTCGGCGTCTTCTCCTGGTGGAACGGGCAGAGCCCGACCAGGGACCGGCCCGCACGGCGCAGGGCGACCGTCTCGCCGACCACCTCGACGATGTCGGCCGCCTCGCGGACCGCCTCGACCCAGTCCCTGTAGGTGGATGCCATGGAGCCTCTCGGGGGGTTGATCCTCTGCGGGGTTCTCGGGCATGCTCTCCGTGGTCGGCCCGGGGCCCGGGTCGACCGGTTCCGTCCCTCTCGCGCCCCGCCCCCGGCAGGGGCCGCGGGGAGGGTTCCCCGGGGCCGGAGGCGCGTGCAGTCCCCGGTTGCACGCGCCGCGCCGGCGGGCGGCACCCCGTCCAGGACCCCTCGTCGTGGCAGCGGCCAGGCCCTGCCTGACCGTGGACGCAGACCCCCCTCAAGGTCCGCGCCCGGGTTCGGCGGAATGGTACGCCGGTCCCCGCCCGCGTGCAATCATCTTGCGCGTCAAGGGCTTCCGGGCAAGCCCGAACGGTCCCTCACGAACGGCGCAGGTCGAGGATGGCCCGGGCGGCGCAGGCCGCCCCGTACCCGTTGTCGATGTTGACCACGGTCAGCCCGCCGGCGCACGAGTTCAGCATGCCGAGCAGCGCCGCGAGGCCACCGAAGGACGCCCCGTAGCCGACGCTGGTCGGGACCCCGATCACCGGGGCCGCGACCAGCCCCGCCACCACCGAGGGGAGCGCCCCCTCCATCCCGGCGACCACCACGATCACCCGGGCCCGGCGGAGCCGCGGCAGCTCCGCCAGCAGCCGATGGAGCCCGGCGATCCCCACGTCGTGCAGGGTGTCCGCCGCGAGACCCAGGGCCTCGGCGCTGACCTCCACCTCCCGGGCCACCGGCAGGTCGGACGTCCCCGCGGACACCACGAGGAGGCCGGGGCGCAACCGGCCCTTCCCCTTCCGCCAGAGGAACGTCCGGGACACCGGGTCCCAGCGCCCCCGCGGGTGCCGCGCGGCAAGGGCCTCGCCGGTCCCGGGATCCAGCCGGGTGACCAGGACCGGGGCGTCGCCCCGGGCGACCAGGTGGTCGACGATCTCGAGGACCTGGTCCGGGGTCTTCCCCTCGCCGTAGACCACCTCGGGCATCCCCCGGCGCACCACCCGGTGGTGGTCGACCCGGGTATGGCCGAGGTCCGCCGTTCCCAGGGCGGCGAGCCGCTCGGCCGCCTCCCGGGGGTCGACCTGCCCGGCGGCCACCTGCTCGAGGAGCCGCCGCAGGCTCCGAGTGTCCCAGGTCATCGCGAGCCCCCGTCGGCCACCACCACGAGGCGGCGCTGGCTCCGCTCCTTCCGCCCGCTCACGGCCCGCCTTCCCTGAGGGTCTCGAAGCGGGCCCGGAAGCCGTCCGGCGTGCGGGTGCCCACCTGGACCGTCCTGGCCTCCTCGGCGATCCCGCTGGCCATCCCGCGGCTGCAGGAGAGCAGGTCCCCGAGGAGGCCCCGGAGCTCCAGGGGGAGCTGCGCCCCACCCGGGGAGTCGCCGATCGTCTGCTGCAGGCGGTCGATGACCTCGAGCCCTGCCCCGACGTCCTGGTAGCCGATGAACCCGACCGGCCGACCACCGGCAAGACGTTCGACCGCGCCGGCCACCGCGGGATCCTCCCCGACCCCTCCCTCGCGCCGCAGCACGGCGAGGGCCACCTCCCGGGAGGGAGCCACCACCAGGCGGTCGGGCCCCAGGGCGAGGACCGGCCCGAGGGTCACCGTCGACGGGACGTGGCCCGAGAGGTCCCAGACCTGGGCGTCGCCGTCCGT
>JAMOQA010000088.1 GCA_027064265.1 Acidobacteriota bacterium | reverse complement strand
CTCAGGCCCCCGGCCATCGCCCCGACGGTCCCGAGCAGGGTCTCCATCGCCTCCCGGTCCCGGACCTGCACGGCGAGCCCGTTGCGGAACGAGGGGATCTCCTGGTCTCCCACCTTCACCTCGCCGGCCTGGCGCCAGAAGACGACCTCCGGACCGATGGCCTTCAGAAGGCGCCGGACGGTCACCGCCGGGGCGACCGGCAGCGGCGTGTCGAGCTGGCCGTCGAACAGCGGTGCCGTCTCCGGCGAGATCGTCTGCGCGAACGCCCGGGCCAGGTCGTCGAGGGGCGGCAGGAGGAACGCCGTCGCCTGGAACGTGTCCTCCGGGAGGCCGGCGAGGCTCGCCGCCGAGAGCGAACCCTCCCGCTCGTGGAAGAGCTTCACCAGGGGGGCCACCTGCCCCGCGAGGCGCGCCTCGCTCGCTCCCCGGAACGCGTCGCCGCGCAGGGTGATCTCCGCGAAGGAGGCGAGCAGCTCGCGGACCGCCCCCGGCGCGGCGCCCCGGAGGGCCTCGAACACCATCGCGGCCTGGGGGGGCGCGTCCTTCCCCGGGGGCTCCGCCCCGGCCAGCCCACGCCGGACCGCCTCGGCGACGGGTTCCGCCGCGGCGGCGGGCCGCAACCACCACCGGGCGCCGCCCGTCTCCGGCGAGACCGGTTCGCCGGGCAGCACGTCCCCGAGAGGCGTCGCCGCCGGCTCTCCCCGCACCAGGCGGTCCCGCTCCCCCGCGAGGGAACCTCCACCGAAGGCGGCCCGGAGCTCACCCTTGCCCAGCCGCACCAGGGCCTCGCCGTGGAACGACGGGAAGGCGACGGTCCACTCCCGCGGCTCCGCCCCCTCCGCGGGCCGGACCCGGTCGGGGAAGCGGGCGGCCAGCGCGTCGAGGAGCGCGGCGATCGCCCGCTCCCCCTCCTCCGTCGGCGTCGCCACCAGGAGGTCGGCCGCCGACGGCAGGACCATCTCGCCCCCTTCCGGCGGCGCGATCATCGCCCCGTATCGCAGCGGCCCGGCGAACAGCTTCCCCCCGACGAGCAGCCCGGCGACGCGGCCGATGGCCTCTCGCAGCCGTGCCGCGGCCTCGGGGTCGGGCGCGGTCTCCTCCTCCCCGCCGGCCCGGGTGGCCTTCCCCTGCTGCAGGAGCCCCAGCACCTGCTCGACCGCCCGCTGGCACGGCTCGGCGGGATCGTCCCCGCCCTTCCCGGCCCCGTCCCGGGCCGCGGGCACCCACTCGAGCAGTACGCAGGCTGTCTTCGCATCGAAGAGAGCCGCGAACGAAGACGCCTCGTCCTTCGCGCCGGACCCGCAGCCCGGTATCACCAGCGCCGCCAGGAGAATGATCGCCGCGGCCGCCGCCACCGGCATCCCGCGTCCGAACGCCCTTCGCCTTCCCTCTTCCCGCACCATCTCGCACCTCCTCGGTCCGCGGCGGACGCCCGCGGCACGGACACCCGGATCATCCCCGACCGGTCCCTCCCGGGCAAGGGCCGCCCCGGGACCGTTCAGTGTCCTTTCCCGCCGGCTGGATCGAGCACGGTGCCCCGGACCGCGAACCCTCCCGGCGTCCGGGTGACGAGGACCAGCCCGCGCCCGGCGCCCGCCCACCGGAGCCGCGCGGCCCGGCACCGGGCGCCTTCCGCGAACCGGGCCAGCTCCGGGTGCCCCGCCGCGGCGGCGGCCCGCGCGGCCCGGACCAGGGCCCCGGCCAGGACGTCCCCGTCCCGGTACGCCGCGAGCACCACCGGTTCCCCGGCGGCGAGGCGAGCCCACGTCTCGTCGAGGCCAGCCAGCCCCGCGCGGGGCCGCTCGAGCATCGCCTCGAGGACGCGCCGGCCCCCGACCGCGAAGTACGCCCGCTCTCGCCCCAGGCCGAGCAGGTACCGGGGCCGGTCCGGCCCGGGGAGGGGGAGGGGCCGGATCGGCACCAGCCGGATGCGGTCCTTCCCGAGGGCCATCACGTTGATGGTGCGGTTCGGCTCGGGAGGAACCGTCGCCCGGAGGAGCCGCACCTCCCCGATCTCCCCGTCCTCGACGATCCGGCCGGACCGGATCTCCTCCCGAACCAGCCCCTCCACGTCCTCCGTGTCCCGCAGGCCGGTCACCGTCCCCGCGACGACGAGGAACCGCCCGTCCCGGTCCCGCGGCGCCCACCAGGTGGTCCAGGTCCCCCCGAAGCGGGGCAGCAGGTCGCGGACCAGCTTTCCCGGGTAGTCCGGGAGGAGCATGGCCTCGACGTCGGGCCGGGCGTCGTACGGGACGGACTCCAGGACCCGGGCGGCGGGGAGGGCCACGGCGACCGCCTCCACCGCTCCCCGCACGACCGGATCGAGCGCCGCCGGCTCGAGGCTTTCCGGCGAGCCGTGGAACGCGCGCACGAGGGGAGTCGTCCGGCGGGCCAGGGTCAACCGTCCCGCGAGCTCCCCGCCGGCGCTCCGCGCCTCGGCCAGGTCCAGCCCGTGGAGCACGTCCCGCAGGGCGACGACCAGCTTCATCGGGTAGTGCGGGATCTCGAGGCCGGCGACGGCCCGGACGACGACCATGCTCGACACCCGGTCGCTGGCGAGCGTCGCCAGCGCGGTCGCGAGGACCGCGGATGCCCGCCGCGGCCGGGCCGCGAGGCGGAAGGCCGGCCGGGTCACCTTCGCGGGGAGGGGATCCCCGGGCAGGGAGAGGTCGCAGGGAACCTCCGGGGGCCTCCCGTCGAACAGCCGGGGCACCTCCCGGCGGAGCACCGGGGACGCGAGGGCGAGGCGCAGGGTTCCGTCCCGCACCCCCGCCATGCCGGCGAGGGAGTCCCCGGGGCCCCCGCCGAAGACCACGGTTCCCGGGATGTCCGCGTGCCGCCGCACCCAGCCGGCCGGCAGGGCTGCCGCGGCCTCGAGGAGTGCCCGGACGGCGTCCTCCCCTTGCGCGGACAGGGGAGCGACGAGGAGCAGGGCGGCATCGTCCGGGTCCAGCAGTTCCCTTCCCTGCCGGGCTCCCTCGAGGCCGAGGGTGACCGTCCCGGCGAAGAGCTTCCGCTGCCCGAGGAGCCGGGCGACGCGCACGACGCTCCCCGCGAAGCGGGCGCGCTTCTTCTCGGCCGCGGTTCCCCGGTCGCCGGAGGCCTGGCGGTCCCGTTCCATCCCGATGCCGACGAGGGACGCGAGCTCCCCCGCGCACGGAGACTCCTGCCCCTGTCCGCGGTCCTCCTCCTCTTCCCCTTCCTCCGCCGGGGCGGGGAGCCGCACCTCGAGCAGCAGCGCGGCCCGCCGCCCGTCGAGGACCGATCGCACCTCGGCCACGGTTTCGGGTCCGCGGCCCCCGGGGGACCCACACGCAGCGAGCAGGACGAGGGCGACGAGGGTGCCCCACGCGAGGGCAACCCGGACGGGAACGCGGAGGGTACGGCGAACCATCCGGCACCTCCCCCCGGGCGCGGGAACGCCCGGCGCCTCCGGGATGATCCCGCGACCCCCCCCGGCGAGGCAAGGACCGACCGCGTTGACCCGCTGGAATCCCCCGTGATACAAAGGCGGACGCAGGTCAGGGGCTTTTCACGAACGTGGCCATTGAGGTCCAGGAGGGTAGTCGATGAACAAGGCCGAGCTGATCGATCGGATCGCGCACGATGCGGGCATCACCAAGGCGGCGGCGCAGCGTGCCGTGGAGTCGATGGTCCACGGGATCACCGAGTCGCTGAAGCGGGGCGAGCGGACCACCCTCGTCGGCTTCGGGACCTTCACGGTGACCGAGCGCAAGGGCCGCACCGGGCGCAACCCGCAGACCGGCGCCACGATCCAGATCCCGGCCAAGAAGATCGTCAAGTTCCGCGCCGGCAAGGAGCTGGAGGAGATCCTCAACAGCTAGCCGGCCCCGGCCGGCGGCAGACGCGGAACCCCTCCCGGGCGGTGACCGCCGCCCGGAAGGGAATCTTCCGCTACTCGACCACGCAGAGCAGCGCCCCGGTCTCCACCGTCTGGCCCGCCTCCACCGCGACCTTCGTCACCTTCCCGGCCCGCGGGGAGGGGACCTCGTTCTCCATCTTCATCGCCTCGAGGACGATCACCCCCTGCCCCTCGGCGACCTCGTCCCCCTCCTGGACCAGCACCTTGACGATCCGTCCGGGCATCACGGCGGTGATCTCCGCCCGGCCGGTGTGGGCGAGATGGGCGCCGGCCGCCGCCGCCAGCGGGTCGACCACCTTGACCTCGCGCCGGTGCCCACCGTGGCGGACGACGTAGACGTCCCCCTCCTCGGCGGTGACCGAGACCTCGAACGACTTCCCGTCGCTGATCAGCGAGTAGAAGCTTCCCTCGAGCTTCGCCGTGTCGACGTCGTGGGTCTCTCCGTCGACCGCCACCCGGTAGCCGCCCTCGATCGGCTGGATCTCGACGTCGTGCTCCTCGCCGTCCAGGTACGCCTTGAACTTCATCGCCGCCTCCTCCCGCTCACCAGTTCCCGAGGGCCCGCTTCCGGCCGATCAGCAGCCACGGGGAGACCTTCTCGCCCTCCGCCGTGCCCGCCTCGCGGCGCAGGGACGACTCCACCCGCTTCCGGTAGGCGTGGATGCTCGCCGCCACCAGGGCGATCCGGTCGAGCCACGGGTCGGACCCGGGCTTCAGAGTCTCGGCGTGCTCCTCGAGGAAGCCGGTGTGCAGGTCTCCCTCGACGAACGCCGGGTGGTCCATCAGCCGCCGGTGGAACGGGATGATGGTCTTCAGGCCGTCGAGCCGGTACTCGTCGAGGGCCCGCCGCATCCGCCGGATCGCCTCCATCCGGTCCTCGCCCCAGGTGATCAGCTTGGCGACCATCGGGTCGTACTGGATGGGAACCGTGTACCCCGGGGCGACGGCGGAGTCGTCCCGCACGCCCGGGCCGGAGGGGATCCGCACCGCCTCGATGGTCCCGGGGCAGGGCATGAAGTTGCGCAGCGGGTCCTCGGCGGTGATCCGGCACTCGATGGCGTGGCCGCGGGGCGAGAGGTCTTCCTGCTTCCAGGGGATCGGCTCCCCGGCGGCGACGCGGATCTGGGCGCCGACCAGGTCGATGCCGTAGACCATCTCCGTGACCGGGTGCTCGACCTGGAGGCGGGTGTTCATCTCCATGAAGTAGAACGACCCGTCCTGGTCCCGCAGGAACTCGACGGTCCCGGCGGAGACGTAGCCGACCGCCCGGGCCGCCGCGAGGGCCATCTCGCCGATCTTCTTCCGGGTCTCCGGGTCGACCACCGGCGACGGGGTCTCCTCGACCAGCTTCTGGTGGCGCCGCTGGATCGAGCATTCCCGCTCGCCGAGGAAGACACCGTTGCCGTGGGTGTCGAACAGGACCTGGGCCTCGATGTGCCGCGGCCGACGGATGAACTTCTCGATGTAGACGGTGTCGTCACCGAAGGACGCCTTCGCCTCGGACCGCGCCCGCTCGAGGGCCGAGGCCAGCTCGTCCTCGTTCTCGACGACGCGCATCCCCTTGCCGCCGCCGCCCGCCGCCGCCTTGATCATCACCGGGTAGCCGATCTCCGCCGCGGCGGCCTTCGCCTCGTCGACCGAGCCGCTGAAGGCGCCGGTGCCGGGGACGACCGGCACGCCCGCCTCGATCATCCGGCGCCGCGCCTCGACCTTGTCGCCCATCGCCCGCATCGCCTCGGGCGGCGGCCCGATGAACACGATGCCGGCGTCGGCGCAGGCCCGGGCGAAGTCGGCGTTCTCCGCGAGGAAGCCGTAGCCCGGGTGGATCGCCTCGGCGCCGGAGCGCTTCGCCACGTCGAGGATCTTGTCGATCCGCAGGTACGACTCGGCGGCGGGCGCCGGGCCGATCTCGTACGCCTCGTGGGCGAACCGCACGTGGGGCGCGGTCCGGTCGGCGGTGGAGTAGACGGCGACGGTCTCCAGCCCCAGGTCCCAGCAGGCGCGGATGACCCGGACGGCGATCTCGCCGCGGTTCGCGATCAGGATCTTGCGGAACATCGTCCAGCCTCCCGGTGGAGATGGTGGTGGTGCGGAACGGTGCCGCTCCGCGCGACCCGTGCGGTGCGGAGCGCGGCCAACCATGGCGGCCCTGCGGGCCGCACGGGCGCAGCACGCTGCGCCCCTACGCCTTCTTCCAGTTCGCGAAGCGCGGCCCCGTTGGCGCCGCCGCGCGCCGCACGGGCGCAGCACGCTGCGCCCCTACACCATGTGCCGTTCCACTTGCGGGGCCGACCGGCCCCGGGGACTACACCCGTCACCCGCCGGAGGAACAGGCGACCTTCGCCCGCACGCGGCCAAGCCGGGCCTCGTCGTCCTTGAGGTGACAGTTCTTGTACTTCTTCCCGCTGCCGCACCAGCACGGATCGTTGCGGCGCGGGAGCCGATCGGGGGGCGGGGGCGTCGGCCCCTTCCCGAAGAGCTTGCCGAGAAGGCCCATCGGTGCGTCTCCAGCGGTTGGCGGCCTGCACCATGTACGTCTCCGCCGCCGCCCGGGCAACCCGGTCTCCCGCGCGGCGAACGAGCCCGGTCACAGGGGGATGTTGCCGTGCTTCTTCGGGGGCGACGTATCGACCTTGGTCTCCAGCATCCGGAGACCGGAGATCAGCCGCGCCCGGGTGTCCGCCGGCTCGATCACCGCGTCCACGTAGCCCCGCTCCGCGCCGACCCAGGGGTTCGAGAAGGCGCGCCGGTACTCCTCCGCCTTCTGCTTCTTGAACGCCTCCGGGTCGTCGGCGGCCTGCATCTCCCGGCGGTAGAGGATCTCGACCGCCCCCTCCGCCCCCATCACCGCGATCTCCGCGGTCGGCCAGGCGAGGTTCACGTCGGTGCGCAGGTGCTTGCTCGCCATGACGCAGTAGGCGCCGCCGTACGCCTTGCGGGTGATCACCGTCAGCTTCGGGACCGTCGCCTCGGCGAAGGCGTAGAGCAGCTTCGCCCCGTGGACGATGATCCCGCCGTGCTCCTGGGCCACGCCCGGCAGGAAGCCGGGCACGTCCTCGAAGGTGACCAGGGGGATGTTGAACGCGTCGCAGAACCGCACGAACCGCGCCCCCTTGCGGGAGGCGTCGATGTCGAGCACCCCGGCCAGGTAGGCGGGCTGGTTCGCGACGATGCCGACCGTCCGCCCGTCGAGGCGGGCGAAGCCGACGACGATGTTCCGGGCCCAGTGCTCGTGGACCTCGAAGAAGTCGCCGTCGTCGACGATCAGCCTGATCACCTGCTTGATGTCGTACGGCTTGTTCGGGTTGTCGGGAACGATCCCGTTGAGCGCCACCTCGCGGCGGTCCGGCGGATCGTCGGTCGGCTTGCGCGGCGGGTCCTCGTGGTTGTTCTGCGGCAGGAAGGAGAGCAGCCGGCGCACCAGGCCGAGGGCGTGGGCGTCGTCCTCCGCGGTGAAGTGGGAGACGCCGCTCTTCGAGGAATGGGTGAGCGCGCCGCCGAGCTCTTCCTTGGTCACCTCCTCGTGGGTCACCGCCCGGATCACGTCCGGGCCGGTGATGAAC
>JAMOQA010000087.1 GCA_027064265.1 Acidobacteriota bacterium | reverse complement strand
AGGAGGTGTTCTTCACCATGACGATGAAGTCGGTGATCGCCGGGGAGTAGACCGCGCCGCCGGCGCAGGGCCCCATGATCGCCGAGATCTGCGGGACGACGCCGGAGGTCAGGGTGTTCCGCAGGAAGATGTCGGCGTAGCCCGCGAGGGATGCGGCTCCCTCCTGGATGCGCGCGCCACCGGAGTCGTTGAGGCCGATCACCGGGCAGCCGATCTTTACCGCCTGGTCCATGATCTTGCAGATCTTGGCCGCGTAGGTCTCCGAGAGGGAGCCGCCGAAGACGGTGAAGTCCTGGGCGAAGATCGCCACCGGTCGCCCGTCGATCCGGGCGAACCCGGTGACGACGCCGTCGCCGGGGATCTTCTTCTTCTCCATCCCGAAGTCGGTGCAGCGGTGCACGACGAGGGCGTCGGTCTCGTCGAACGTCCCCGGGTCGACCAGCAGCTCGATCCGCTCGCGGGCGGTCAGCTTGCCGGCCTCGTGCTGCTTCTCGATCCGCTGCGGGCCGCCGCCCTGGCGGGCCCGCTCGAGCCTTTCCCTGAGCTCCTCGATCCTGTCCACGACCCGTCTCCTGGTCCGGCCGGGACCGGTGCCCGGATGCGCCCCGCGGCGCCGCCGTCGCACCCGGTCAGTCGGCCTTCGGCACCTTCTTCCAGTCCTCGAGGAACTTCTCGAGGCCGATGTCGGTCAGCGGGTGGGCGAGCAGTTGCGCGATGACCTTGTAGGGGATGGTCGCCACGTCGGCCCCCATCAGGGCGGCCTGCACGACGTGCATCGGGTTGCGCACGGAAGCGACGAGGACCTCGGTGTCGAACCCGTAGTTGTCGTAGATCTGCCGGATCTGGGCGACGAGCTCCATGCCGTCGGAGGAGATGTCGTCGAGCCGGCCGACGAACGGGCTGATGTAGCGGGCGCCCGCCTTGGCCGCCATCAGCGCCTGGAGCGGGTGGAAGCAGAGGGTGACGTTGGTCGGGATCCCCTCGCCGGTGCACCACTTGACGGCGCGCAGCCCCTCCCGGGTGATCGGGATCTTGACGACGATGTTCTCGTGGATGGCGTGGAGCTCCTTCGCCTCCCGGCACATCCCCTCGAAGTCGGTCGCCGTCACCTCGGCGCTGATCGGTCCGTCGACGACCGCGACGATCTCCTCGATCACCTGGCGGAACGGCTTCCCCGTCTTCGCCACGAGGGACGGGTTCGTGGTGACCCCGTCGAGGATGCCGAGGCTCGCGGCCTCCCGGATCTCGTCGACGTCGGCGGTGTCGATGAAGAACTTCATGGTCGTGCCTCCGTGGAACCCGCCCGGGCCTCCCCGGGCGCCGGGCGGAAGGAAGAGTCTACCCCGGATCCCCCGCGGGGCCGACCCGTTTCGGCCCGCATGCGGCGGAGTTTCGAATCGCGTTCAACAGATGTTTGACAGATCCGCGCCCGATCGGTAGAGTACACTTTCAGAGACGTAGGAACGGGGCGGCAGGGGAACCGGCGTTGTACCGAATCGAGCAGCGACCGTGGGGCATCTGGCTGGTCTTCTCCGGCCGGATGGACGATGCCGAGACCCGGGACTGGATGCGCGCGTCCCGGGAGGTCCTCGCGAAGATCACCCCCCCTTTCTCCGTCCTCGCGGACATGCGCGAGATCTCGCCCCTGGTCCCCGAGGTCCAGTTCCTGTTCGTCGAGGGACAGAAGCTGTACCGCGACCACGGGATGGCCCGGTCCGCCGTCCTGGTCGCGGGCCCGATCGCCCTTCGCCAGTTCCAGCGCCTCGCCGCCCAGTCGGGCATCCGCGAGGGGGAGCGCTACATCGATGCCTCCCGCGACCCCCACGCGGAAGCCCGCGCCATCGCCTGGGCCCGCGACGGCATCGAACCCGACGAGTTCCAACCCCCGCAGCGGTAGGCGACATCCCCGGCGCCGTTTCGCTCGACCGGTAGGGGTCGAGCGTGCTCGACCCGTGCCGGGCCGGAGGCCCGGCCATGTTCGTCGCCCTCCGGGCGACTGCGGGCGCAGCACGCTGCGCCCCTACGCCTTCTTCTTCGCGAAGACCGGCCGACCATCGCGCCGCTGCGCGGCGCACGGGTGCAGCACGCTGCGCCCCCTACGGTTCCCGCGGGACGGAAACGGGGGCCGGCGATGCCGGCCCCCCCGGGCATTCCGACGCTACGAGGCGCGCCGTCAGGCCTGCACCTGGTCGACGTGCACGTCCATCTGCGGGTACGGGATGCCGATGCCGGCCCGGTCCAGGTGGACCTTGACCGCGTACGTCAGCTTCTCGCGCACGCCCCAGAAGTCCTCCGCCGGGCACCAGGCGCGGACCTTCCAGTCGACGGACGAAGCACCGAGGGCATCGAGGTAGACCTGCGGGGCCGGGTCGTCGAGGACTCCGTCCACGGAGGAGATCGCCTGCTCGAGCACCTTGCGGGTCTCGTCCAGGTCGGCGCCGTAGTCGGTGCCGACGTCCACCTGCACCCGCCGCGTCTCGTGGAAGGTGATGTTCTCGATGTTGGAGCCGACGATCGACTGGTTGCCGACGATCATCCGCCGGTTGTCCGGCGTGTCCAGGACCGTCGCGAAGAGGCCGATTTCCTCGACCTTGCCGGTCACGCCCGCCGCGCTGATCACGTCGCCGACCTTGAACGGCCGGAAGGTCAGCAGCAGGACGCCCGCGGCGAAGTTCCCGAGAGTGCCCGCGAAGGCCATGCCGACGGCGAAGGCGGCGCCGGCGAGGATGCCGGCGAAGCTGGCGGTCTCCACGCCGAAGATGCCGAGGATCGAGAGGATCCCGGCGAGGAGCACCACCCACTTCGCCAGGTTCCCGAAGAAGCGGGCAAGGGTATCGTCGACCTTGGCGCGGCGCAGGCCGCGGCGGGTGGCGCCCCCTGCCCAGCCGGCGACGATCCAGGCGAGGACCAGCAGGACGAGGGCTCCGAGCACCCGGGGCCCGTAGAGGATCACGTACTCCTTCCCGGTGATGGCAAGCTGGTTCACGTTTTCCATGGTTCCGTTCCTTCCCTCGAAACGCCGCGCCGCGCGCGGCGGCGGGCGGCCTCCCGGCCGCCCCTGCAGAAGACCCCGAGATGCGCTATCCGTCGGGCGGCCTCCTGGCCGCCCCTACGCGAAACCTCGAGACGCGCACCCTGTAGGGGCCGGCGGCAGCCGGCCCGGCCGGCGCGGAGCCCGGCGGGTCAGAAGTTCACGACCAGCGAGGCCGCGAGGATCGTGTCGGTCTTGTCGTGCTCCCAGACCACGTCGTCGAACCCGGGCGAGGAGAGGACCTCGCGGACCGGGTCGTTGTCCCAGCGCACGGTGTAGCTCACCTTGAGCGCGAGCTTGTCGGTCAGGGTGCTGGTGACGGACGTCACCCAGTTCGCCCGGGTGTCGTCGGAGTTCGAGAAGCTCTGGAGCAGCTCGAGGGACGAGCTGAGCTCGCCGGTCTCGCTGAACTTCCAGCCCCAGGCGAGGGCCGCGCGGCCGACGCCGAAACTGTCGGACTCGCCGCCTACCGGGGTCTCGTCGGTGAACCGGGCGCCCGCCTCCGCGTCGAGGGTGTGGGCCCCGCGGCGCAGGACGGCGAAGGCGACACCGAGACCCGCGTAGTACCGGTCGTCGATCCCCTGGGGCCGGTCCCGCTCCCAGCCGGCCTCCGCGTACCAGCGGAAGGTCTCGTGGATCTCGCGGAGGAACTTGCCCGAGAGGCGATAGACCTCGGCGGTGGTCTCCGTCGAGTCGGTGACCCGGAGGGTGCCGGCGTCGTTGACCGCCGTCTTCGTCGTCTGCTCGGAGCGCAGGGCGAGCACGAACAGCTTCAGCTCGCTCTTCGTCCACTTCTGCGTGAACTCGTTGGAGAGCGAGAAGGTGGTCGTCTCGGAGTTGCCGGTGGTCGTCACCAGCGAGACCTCGGCCTTGTCCGTCCAGTTCCGGGCGGGGGCGCCCTCGTCCGCCCGGGCTGGCGTGGCGAGGAAGAGGAGGCCGACGAGGGCTCCCACGGCAAGGCCGCGGGCGATGATCCGGTCCTTCATGAAACAGTCCTCCTTCATGCCGGGCATTCCGGCATTGCTCGAACGCTTTCCCTTTGTCTTGGAGATCGATCGGGGAAAGACTTTTCGGACAACGGGGTCCTTTATTCTGTGCCTCCTGACCCCGGGTCGCCACCCCTTATTGCGACTTTCTTGTTCCCGCTACATTGGGGCCACGCGTACCCGGCACCGGCGGGCGGCCTGCCGGCCGCCCCCACGGGAACCGCCGAAACGCGCGGCGTGCGGGGGCGCCCGGAAGAGCGCCCGCGCCCAGGCGACACGCCCGGTCAGAGGGCGCGGCTGCGGGCCAGGGAGACGACCTCGTCGTCCTCGCCGCGGAGGCGGATGACCCGGACGCCCTGGGTGGCGCGGCCCATCTCGCTGATCTCCGCGACCGGGGTGCGGATCACCTGGCCCCCGCGGGAGGCGACGATGATCTCGTCCCCGTCCCGCACCGGGATCGCCCCGACCACCTCGCCGGTCTTCGCCGTCACCTTCTGGTTGATGACGCCGAAGACGTCCCGGTGCTTGACCGGGTACTCGGCCTCGGGGGTGCGCTTCCCGTAGCCGCGGGTCGTCACCGTCAGGATGTGCTCCCCCTCCTTGAGGACCGACCCGCTGACGACGCGGTCGCCCTCCCGCAGCTTGATCCCCCGGACGCCGGCGGCGGTCCGGCCCATCGCCCGGACCTCGGTGACCGGGAAGCGCGCGGACATGCCCTTGCGGGTCGCCAGGAACAGGTGGTCGCTCTCCCGCACGAGGCGCACCGCGATCAGCTCGTCCCCTTCCCCCAGCGTCAGGGCGATCAGCCCGTTGACCCGGATGTTCCGGTACTCCGAGAGGGCGGTCCGCTTCACCTTGCCGCGGGCGGTCATCGTCACGATGTACCGCTCCCCGGCCTCGAACGTCTCCCGGTCGATGGCGAGGAACCCCTGCACCGTCTCCCCCGGCGCCAGGTTCAGGAGGTTGACGATCGCCTTTCCCCGGGCGCTGCGCGAGGCGTCCGGCAGGCGCCAGACCGGCAGCCGGTACACCTTGCCCGTCGACGTGAACCACAGGCTGTCGTCGTGGGTGGACGCGATCCGGACCTTGGTGAGGAAGTCGTCCTCCTTGCCGGCCATCCCCTTCGTGCCCACGCCTCCGCGGCCCTGGGAACGGTACTCCTCGAGGGAGGTTCGCTTGACGTAGCCCCGGTGGGAGAGGCTGACCACCACCTGCTCCTCGGGGATCATGTCGAGGGTCTCGATCTCCCCCTCGTCCTCGACGATCTCGGTGCGCCGCTCGTCGGCGAACTTCTCCCGCACCTCCCGCAGCTCGTCGACGACGATGCCGTCGACCAGCTCGGTCGAGCCGAGCACCCGCCGGTAGTACTCGATCTTCCCCAGGAGGTCGGCCAGCTCCTCGAGGATCTTCTCCCGTTCCAGCTGGGTCAGCCGCTGGAGCTTCATGTCGAGGATCGCCTGGGCCTGGACCTCGGTGAAGTCGAACCGCTCGATCAGCCCGACCTTCGCCGCCTGGGGGGACTCGCTCGCCCGGATCAGCGCGATGATCGCGTCCAGGTGGTCGAGGGCCTTCTTGAGCCCCTCGAGGATGTGGGCCCGGGCCTCGGCCTGGCGCAGCAGGTACTGGGTCCTGCGGACCACGACCTCGCGCCGGTGCTCGAGGTAGTGCCCGAGCATCTGCTTGAGGTTCAGCACCCGTGGCCGGCCGTGGACGATGGCGAGGAAGATCGCCCCGAACGTCGTCTGCAGCTTGGTGTGCTTGTAGAGGTGGTTGATGACGACGTTGGGCACCGCGTCCTTGCGCAGCTCGAGCACCAGGCGGATGCCGTCCCGGTCGGACTCGTCCCGGATGTCCGCGATCCCCTCGAGCTTCTTGTCCCGCACGAGGCCCGCGATCTCCTCGATCAGCTGGACCTTGTTGACCTGGAACGGCAGCTCGGTGATCACCAGCCGGTCGCGGCTGCCCTTCGTTCCTTCCTCGAACTCGATCCGGCCGCGCACCTGGATGCGGCCCCGCCCCGTGTGGTAGGCGGCCCGGATGCCGGCGCGGCCGTGGATGATCCCGGCGGTGGGGAAGTCGGGTCCCTGCACGTACTGCATCAGGTCGTCGACCGTGCAGTCCGGGTGCTTCACCAGGTGTTCCGCGGCGTCGATCAGCTCGCCCAGGTTGTGGGGCGGGATCTTCGTCGCCATGCCGACGGCGATCCCGTCGGCGCCGTTGGCCAGCAGGTTGGGGAAGGCGGCCGGGAGGACCCGCGGCTCCTTCTCGGTGCCGTCGTAGTTGTCCTGGAAGTCGACGGTTTCCTTGTCGATGTCCCGCAGGAGCTGCTCGGCGAGGGGCGACATGCGGATCTCGGTGTACCGCATCGCTGCCGCCGGGTCGCCGTCGACCGAGCCGAAGTTCCCCTGCCCGTCGATCAGCGGGTAGCGCAGGGAGAAGTCCTGCGCCATCCGGACGATCGTGTCGTAGACCGCGGCGTCGCCGTGGGGATGAAACCGCCCGATCACCTCTCCGACGGTCTTCGCCGACTTCCGGTAGGGCTTGTCCGAGGTGTTCCCCACCGTGTGCATCGCGTAGAGCACCCGGCGGTGCACCGGCTTCAGCCCGTCGCGCACGTCGGGGAGCGCGCGCCCGATGATCACGGACATCGCGTAGTCGAGATACGACGTGCGCATCTCGTCCTCGATGCTCACCGGGCGCGGCGGCAGGGGCTGGACGTTCTCGGCCATCGGTTCCCTTCCTCCGGTGGGGCGGCCCCCCGGGTCAGACGTCGAGGTTCCTCACCTCGAGGGCGTTCTCCTCGATGAAGCGGCGGCGGGGCTCGACGGCATCTCCCATCAGGATCGTGAACAGCTCGCCCGCCTCGACGAAGTCGTCGACGGTCACCTGCAGGAGGCTCCGCCGCTCCGGGTCCATCGTGGTCTCCCAGAGCTGCTCGGGGTTCATCTCTCCGAGACCCTTGTAGCGCTGGATGGTCACGCCCTTCCGGCCCGCCTCGAGCAGGTGGTCGAGGAGCTCGTCCCGGCTCGGCAGCTCGGTCTCCTGGCCGTTGGTGCGGACCAGGACCGGCCCCTCGCCCAGCTCGCGCAGGTGGGGGTAGAGCGCCCGGAGCTGGCGGT
>JAMOQA010000086.1 GCA_027064265.1 Acidobacteriota bacterium | reverse complement strand
GGACATCGTCGAGTTCATCGAGAGCAAGGTCAGGGAAGAGCGCAAGGCGCGGGTCCTGATCGAGGCCGGCTACGATCCGCGCCTCGGCACGCCGAACGGGGCCTACGAGTCGGTCTTCTTCCAGAACGCGAACAACTCGGTGCGCGTCACCGACGACTTCATGCGCGCGGTGGTCGAGGACCGCGAGTGGCGGACCCGGGCCGTCACCACCGGCGAGCCGATGGAGACGTTCCGCGCCCGGGACCTGTGGCGAAAGATCGCCGAGGCGGCCTGGGAGTGCGGTGACCCGGGCCTGCAGTACGACACGACGATCAACACCTGGCACACCTGCAAGGCCTCCGGGCGAATCCGGGCATCGAACCCGTGCTCGGAGTACATGTTCCTCGACAACAGCGCCTGCAACCTCGCCTCGTTGAACCTGCTGCGGTTCCTCGACGAGGACGGGACGTTCGACGTCGAGAAGTTCCGGCACGCGGTCTCGATCACCCTCCTCGCCCAGGAAATCCTGGTCGACAACGCGTCCTACCCGACGCCGCAGATCGCGGAGAACTCGTACCGGTACCGGCCCCTCGGGCTCGGCTACGCCAACCTGGGCGCGCTCCTGATGTCCCTGGGGCTCCCGTACGATTCCGAGGCGGGCCGGGCGTACGCCGGGGCCGTCACCGCCCTGATGACCGGCACCGCCTACGAGACATCGGCGAAGATCGCCGGTGAGCACGGCGGCCCGTTCGCCGCCTTCCCCGAGAACCGGGAGTCGATGCTCGACGTGATCGCCCGGCACCGCCGCCACGCCGAGGCGCTGCCCGGCGACCTGGTGCCGCGCAACCTGCTCGACGCCGCCCGGCGGGCCTGGGCGGAGGCGGAGCGGCTCGGCAGCGAGCACGGTTTCCGCAACGCCCAGGTGACGGTGCTCGCCCCGACGGGGACGATCGCGTTCATGATGGACTGCGACACCACCGGCATCGAGCCGGACCTCGCCCTCGTCAAGTACAAGAAGCTCGTCGGTGGCGGCACGATCCGCATCGTCAACCGGACGGTGCCGGTCGCGCTGGCGCGGCTCGGGTACTCGCGGGACGAGATCCAGGAGATCGTCGACTGGCTCGACGAGAAGGGGCACCTCGAGGGAGCGCCCCATCTCAAGGAAGAGCACCTGCCGGTCTTCGACTGCGCCCTCGCCGCCCCGGGCAGCAACCGGACGATCCACTGGATGGGGCACATCAAGATGATGGCCGCCGTCCAGCCGTTCATCTCCGGGGCGATCAGCAAGACGGTCAACATGCCGGCCGACACCACCGTCGAGGACGTGGAGAACGCCTACCTGGAAGGCTGGCGGCTCGGCCTCAAGGCGATCGCGATCTACCGGGACGGGTGCAAGAGCGCCCAGCCGCTCTCGACCGGCAAGGAGGAGAAGAAGGAGACCTGGCGGCCGATGCGCCGGCGCCTGCCCGACGTCCGGGAGGCGATCACCCACAAGTTCTCCGTCGGCGGCCACGAGGGGTACCTGACCGTCGGCCTCTACCCGGACACGAAGCAGCCCGGCGAGATCTTCGTCGTGATGGCGAAGCAGGGGTCGGTGGTCTCCGGGCTGATGGACGCCTTCGCGACGGCGATCTCCCTCGCCCTCCAGTACGGCGTCCCCCTCGACGTCCTGGTCCGGAAGTTCAGCCACGTGCGCTTCGAGCCCTCCGGGTACACCAACAACCCGGAGATCCCGATGGCGAAGTCCATCGTCGACTACATCTTCCGGTGGCTCGCCAAGCAGTTCCTCGAGAACCGGGAAGAGGTGATCGACGCCGAGGTGCCGCCGGAGCGTCCCGGGATCGTCCCCGAGGGGGAGAACGGGAACGGCGACGCCGTCGCCCGGCACGAGCAGCAGGTCGCGGAGACCCAGTCGGACGCGCCTCCCTGCCCGGAGTGCGGCACGATCATGGTCCGCAACGGGGCCTGCTACGCCTGTCCCAACTGCGGGGCGACCTCGGGCTGCTCCTGATCGGGGTCCGGGGAGACCGGGAGGGGAGCGCCCGCGGGCGCTCCCCTTTCGGTTTCGTAAGCGCGGGTTCCGGATTCGTTCGTTTCCGGCCGACTCCCCGCCAGTCGCGCTCCCGGAAGTGCTTGAAACCGGGGCCGTTGTCCAGGCGGCGAGACGGTGGCCCCGATCTTGCCCCCCGGATGGACGAGGCGGACGGGAGACCGCGGCCGGCCGGGATGGGCCCGGGGCCGCGGGTCGGGCTCTCCCGTCCGCGTTTTCCGCCCTGCCGGCCGGCGGGCTCCTACTTCCGGCGGCCGCCGTGGTCACCCCCGGCGCGCAGCACCTGGCCGAGGCTGATCGTCAGCAGGCGGCCGGGGGTCTTCGCCAGGATCTCGTGGGCGGTGTTCGCCGGGATTTCCAGCGAGAGGGGGCCGTCCGCCGCCACCCGGTGCTTCCTGCCGTCGACCATCACCTCGAACTCCCCCTCGACCGCGACGAACACCTGGGGGATCCGGTGGGCGTGGGGAGAGAACCGGGCTCCCTCGCTCTTCGCGGTGAGGAGGGCCACCTGGTAGATGCCGTCCGGCGCCGTGCTCAGGTGGTGGAGGCTGAAGTCCGGCGACTCGAAGTGATCCTTGCGGGTCTCGATGAACGGCTGGTTGAAGTTCTCCGTCGGGGTCAGGTCATCGAAAATCGAGTGGAAGTAGTGCCGGGTGTCGTCCGAGGCCCGCGCCCGGTAGGCGGCGAAGAGCAGCTCCCGCCGGTCGAGGCCCAGGGCGTCGGCCAGCCGCAGCACGACCCCGTCCCCGGGGATCTTCCCGTCGTTCTCGATCTGGACGATGTACGGCTGGGTCACGCCGACCTTCTCGGCGAGCTGTTTCTTGTTCAGGCCCAGGCGTTCCCGGTGGAACCGGATGATCTCGGCGAACGTCATGGTCGGTCCCGTCCTCCAGCCCGGGGGGTGGAGCCCGGGCTTATCCAAGCTTGGCGACAAACAAGTTAGCTCATTCCCGCCAGACCGGTCAAGCCGGAGTTGCCTGGTCGGTAAGCCTCGGGGGGGGTGGAGACGGGAATGGGCTATACTGCGCCCTCGTGCCGGGCCCCGCGGCCCGAAAGGGAAGCTGCGCATGTCCAATCTCGCCGTGGTCGGCGCCCAGTGGGGCGACGAGGGGAAGGGGAAGGTCGTCGACCTGCTCGCTCCCCGCTTCGCGAGCGTCGTCCGGTTCCAGGGAGGGCCGAACGCCGGCCACACCGTCGTGGTGGACGGGGTGACCCACGCCCTCCACCAGGTCCCGTCGGGGATCCTGCACCCGGGGGTGCGCTGTCTCGTCGGGGCCGGAACGCTGGTCGACCCGGACCGGCTGGTCGAGGAACTCGCCACGCTCCGGGCCGCGGGTGTCGACCCCGGGGGACGGCTCGTTCTCTCGCGCAGGGCCCACCTGATCCTGCCCCACCATCGTGCCCTCGACGGGGCCCTCGAGGCCCGGCTCGGCAAGGGAGGCATCGGAACGACCCGGCGCGGGATGGGTCCCGCCTACGGGGCCAAGGTCGAACGCTGGGGGGTTCGCCTCGGGGACCTGGCCCGGCCCGCCGACGTGGCGGCCCACCTCGGGCGGATGCTCGACGCCGGCCTCGGCGCCTGGCTCCGGGAGCTCGGCGCGGAGGTTCCCTCCCCCGCGGAGATCGAGGCGCTGGCGGCCCGGTGGTGGGAGGCCCTCGGGGAGTACGTCGGGGACGTGAGCCGGCTCCTCCACGATGATCTCCGGGAGGGCCGCCCGATTCTCTTCGAGGGGGCCCAGGGGGCGCTCCTCGACGTGGATTTCGGCACGTATCCCTTCGTCACGTCGTCGAACACGATCGCGGGCGGGATCCCGGCGAGCCTGGGAATTCCTCCGCGGGCCGTGGAGCGGGTCGTCGGGATCGCCAAGGCGTACACCACGCGGGTCGGCGCGGGGCCCTTCCCCACCGAGGAGCACGGTCCCCTGGGAGACCGGTT
>JAMOQA010000085.1 GCA_027064265.1 Acidobacteriota bacterium | reverse complement strand
TCCTGGCGGATCTTCGCCTCGTCCCAGCGATCGCCGGGCCGGATACCCAGGTCGAAGCGGACCGCGTCCGCGCTCATCTTGCGGTTGCCCCGGACCTCGATGGCGTGGATGACATCGCACGGCCCGCCGGGGGCGTCGGCCAGGGGACCCGCGGCGGGCGGCGCCCCCCCCTGCGGCGCGGCCTGGGCGCGCACGGCAGTCGTCCCCGCCACGAGGAGGGCGAAGAGAAGGAACCACGGGACGGCCAGGCGGGAACCGGGAGCGCGCATGGCGCACAAGATATCCCATGCCCCCCGCACCACCAACATCTTCGGCCCGGTCACCTGCGGGCCGGGGCAGTCCTGCCGAGGAACTGGTCGAGCTGCGCTTCCAGCTCCCGCAGCGCCCGGGGCCGGCTGGGCGGGACCGGGCGCTCTTCCCCGGCCCCCGCGAGACGCAGCTCCTGGTGGCCGTCCGGCCAGCGGACCAGCTTGAGGAAACCGATCCGGACGGAGGCGACCCGGGGAGGGAGTTCGTGGCCTCCCCCGGGGCCGAGGGGGCACTCGCTGAACACCGGGCCGGAACGAGGACTCCGCTCGCGGAAACGCTCGTCGAGCAGGTAGCGGGAGAGGTCTTCTCCCTGCCCGTGGCGGCTCGGTTCGAGCTGCAGGACACCGAGGATCGTCGGCATCACGTCGACCAGGCTGCACGGTCCGCCCAGGCTCCTGCGCTTGGCGACGTCCTCCCCGACGAACAGGAGGGGACGGTGGATCACCGGCTCGGGGAGCGAACTCCCCATGCCGAACCAGGTGCCGTCCTCCCCCAGGGTGACCCCCGCCTCCCCGGTGACGACGACCAGGGTTCGTCCCTGGAGTCCCCACGCCCCCAGGGAAAGGAGGATCCCCTGGAGCACCTCGTCGGTCCGTCGCACCGCCTCGTCGTAGGCCCTCCGCCAGGCCGCGAGGGAGGCCCGCCGCTCGCCGGGCAGGGCCCAGTCCGGGGGCGGGTCGAGGACGCCGCGGGCCCCGCCCCCGGCCACCTCCCCGGGCGGGGGGGGCTCTGCGGCCCACCGGGGGTGGGGCCGCCACGGGTCGGCCAGCTCCACCCAGGCGAACCAGGGGTCGGATCCTCGCCGAATGATCCAGTCCCGCAGGGCGCTCGCCGTTTCGTCGCACAGGCGGGGCTCCACGTCCGGCGGGAAGGCGAGAGCGGCGACCCTGCCGAGGGGGACCCGCCGCAACCGGCGCCCGAGGGTCGTCGTGTCCCGGTACTCGTCGAAGAGGGCCGCGAACCCGGTCGGGCCCCCGTCGAATTCCCGGGAGGAGACGAACGCGGCGGTCGCCCACCCGTGGGCCGCGAGCACCCGGGGGAGGGATTCCACCGGGCGGCGCAGCCGATCCCCCGGGGCGACGAGCCCGTGTTCCCCGGGGTAGAGCCCGGTCAGGAGCGAGGCCGCGGCGGCGGGAGGCCACGAGGACGGCGAGATCGGCTCCCGGAAGACGGTTCCGGCCGCGGCGAGGCCGTCGAGGAACGGCGTGAACCCCTCGGTGCCGTGCCACGTCCGGGTGTGGTCGGTGCGCAGCCCGGTCAGCGTGATCAGCAGCACGTTCTTCGGTGGTTCTCCCTCCCGGACGGCCGGCG
>JAMOQA010000084.1 GCA_027064265.1 Acidobacteriota bacterium | reverse complement strand
CACCGCGAGGAGCCCGAGGAGGACCGCGGCCCCGCCACCCGCGACCACGGCGAGCCCCCACCGTCCTTCCCGGGCACGCAGCCAGGCCGCCGGGAGGACCAGGAAAACGACGAGCCCGGTCACGGCCATCGCCACGATGGCGCCGAGCAGGATCCGGGGAGGAAACGTTCCCGGGGTTTCCGGCCGTGGACCGAGCAGGAGCAGGGGAGGCAACAGGACCAGCAGGCCGATGACGACCCGGCGCCCCAGTTCGTACCCCCCGGGCGGACGTCGCCGCCGCCAGCGGCCCAGCAGGTAGACCGCCGCCGCGATCCCCGTCCCGAGGAGCCCCGGGAAGACGACCCCGGCGACCAGCTCGACCAGGGCCAGCAGGAACGCGTCGAACCGGTCGATCCCCGGCGCGGCGGTGCGGCCCACGAGGACGGTCACCTCCCCGGCCGCGACGACGACGCCGGCGCCCGCCCCGAGGAGGAAGCCGGTGCGGAGGGCCCGGGAAAGGGTGGTGGGAGCATCCCGCGGAGGCAGCCCCTGGCGGGCGAAGAACGTGACGATCCATCCCTCGACCCCGCCGGATCGGCGGGAGAGCCCGAGGCGCACCGCGACCAGGAGGAAGAACACGCTGGCGGGGATGGCGGTTCCCCACGGCCCCAGGGTGATGTCCCCCACCCGCAGGCGTGCGCCGCCGGTGGCCAGCGCGACCAGCACCGCGAGGCCGGTCACGACGAGGCCGAGGTTGGCGAGGCGCGCGAGGCGACGGGTGTTCAGGACCGTTCTCCTTGGCGATGCGGGGCCGAACCCCGGGGCGATTCTACCGCGCGGCCGGCTGGACGGCCCGTGGGCCCGAACCTAGATTGCCGGTGGGGAGCCCGGGTCGACGGGACGAAAAGGCATGACCTCCCCCCTGAAGACAGCACCCGTTGCGATGGGCCCTGGGCTCCCCACCTTCTCCCCCGGCCCCTTCTGGCGAATCGACCGGTCCCGCTGGTAGCCTTGCCCACCCGAACCGGGCGCGCCGGCCCCGCGCGCCCCGGGGCCGGAGGGTCGTCATGACGATCGCGCTCGCGCCCGGAACGGATGCCCGGGCGATCCAGCGGGTCCTCGCCGGGCTGGGCTTGTGGACCCGTCGCCTGGCCGGAGCCGGGGGGGAGACGCTCCTCGAGGTGCTCCCCCACTCGGCGCGCGTGTCCCCGGATGCCCTGCGGGAGATCCCCGGGGTCCGGGACGTCTTCCTCCCGGAGAGCCCGCACCCGCGTCTCGACGCCCACCCTGCCGCCGTCCGGATCGGGCACGTCGCGATCGGCCCGGGCCACCCCCCGGTACTGATGGCCGGCCCCTGCGCCGCGGAGAGCGAGGAGCAGGTCCACCGGCTCGCCGCCGCGGTGGCCCGGGCGGGAGCACGCGTGCTCCGGGGGGGCGCGTTCAAGCCCCGGACCAGCCCGTACGCGTTCGCGGGCCACGGGAGGCGGGCCCTCCGCTGGCTCGCCGACGCCGCCCGGGAACATCACCTCCTGCTGGTCACCGAGGTGATGGAACCTTCCGCCGTCGACGTCGTGGCCCGGGTGGCGGACATCCTCCAGGTCGGGTCCCGGAACATGCAGAACTTCCCCCTGCTCCACGCGGTGGGAGAGGCGGGAAGACCCGTGCTCCTCAAGCGCGGCATGGCGGCAACCGTCGACGAGTGGCTCCAGGCGGCCGAACACTGCCTCGCCCACGGCGCCCCCGCCGTGCTCCCCTGCGAGCGCGGCATCCGGGGCTGGGACCGGGGCACCCGCAACCTCCTCGACCTGGGCGCCGTCGCCCTCCTCGCCGGGGAACGGGGGCTCCCGGTGATCGTCGACCCCTCCCACGCGGCCGGCCGGCGGGACCTGGTGGTTCCCCTGGCCCGGGCCGCCCTGGCCGCCGGCGCCAGCGGTCTCCTCGTCGAGGTCCACGACGATCCCGGCGCCGCCCTCTCGGACGGCCCCCAGGCGATCCGGCCCGGGGAGCTGGCGGAGATCCTGCGGTTCGCCGATCCCCCGCACCCTCCCGGGCGGGGCAACCGGCCCCGCCCCCTCCGGCCGTGACCGGGCCCCACCACCATCCCCGCCCGGGCAGCGGGGAGATGTTCGACCGGATCGCCCCCCGGTACGACTTCCTCAACCGTCTCCTCAGCCTCGGGATCGACCGGGGTTGGCGGCGGTCGGCGGTGGCGGCCCTCGGCCTGCCCCCCCGGGCCCGGGTCCTCGACCTGGCCACCGGCACCGGGGACCTGGCCCTCGAGGTCCTCCGCCGGCACCCGGACGCCCGGGTGGTCGGGCTCGACCCCGCCCGGCGGATGCTCGCTCTCGGCCGGGAGAAGGTCCGGCGTCACGGCCT
>JAMOQA010000083.1 GCA_027064265.1 Acidobacteriota bacterium | reverse complement strand
CGGAACCTGGCGGGCCTGATGGCCGCCCGCTCGGAGCTGGTTCCCGGCGTGGTCGAGGCGGTGCGGCAGGTGCTCAACGAACCGCCGGTGGGGGAGGGCCTCCCCTCGGCCCACCGGGAGGAGAGGGGATGACCATCGAGCAGCTGATCGAGGCCCTGGCCCGGCCCGGGGTCCTGCCCGGGGGAGGAGCGGAGACACCCGAGGTCGTCCAGACCCACATCAGTGCCGTCTTCCTCGCGGGGGACCGGGCGTTCAAGCTCAAGAAGCCGGTCGACTTCGGGTTCCTCGACTTCTCGACCCGGGAGAAGCGCGCCCACTTCGCCCGGGAGGAGCTGCGCCTGAACCGGCGGCTCGCCCCCGACATCTACCTGGGACTCTCCCCGGTCCGGTTCCGGGAGGACGGCGGCGTCGAGGTGGGAGAACCGGTCGAGGAACCGGGCGAAGCGGACGAGCTGCTGGTCGCGATGGTGCGGCTGCCCCGGGACCGGATGATGGACCGGCTCCTCGCCGAGGGGAAGGTCGAGGCCGCCGACGTCGAGCGGATCGGCCGGCAGGTCGCCGCGTTCCACGCACGGGCCGCCACCGGGCCCGGGGTCGACGAGCACGGCACGAGGGAGGCGGCGGGCCGCCTCGCCCTCGAGAACTTCGACCAGACGGAGGGGTTCCGGGGGGCGTTCTTCGACCCGGACCTGCACGGGGCGATGCGGCGGCGCACCGCCGGGTTCCTGGAGTCCCGGGGGCGCCTCTTCGACCACCGTGTCCGGCACGGCCGGATCCGGGACGGCCACGGCGACCTCCACTCGCCGAACATCTGCCTCCTGCCGGACGGCCGGCCGGTGATCTACGACTGCATCGAGTTCTCCCCGGCCTACCGCTGCGGTGACGTCGCCTCCGAGGTGGCGTTCCTCGCGATGGACCTCGAGTGGCGGGGACACCCGGACCTGGCCCGGGCGTTCGTCCGCGCCTACCTGGACCAGGCGGAGGACCGCCACCTCGAGGCGCTGTTGCCGTTCTACCAGGCCTACCGGGCGATGGTCCGGGCCAAGGTGTCGGCCCTGACGGCGTCCGCCGACGAGGTCGACCCGCGGGTCCGGGAGACGAACGCCCGCGCCGCGAGGACGCTCTTCGCCCTCGCCGAGGCGAAGACCCGGGGCCTCCATCCGCCGACCCTGGTCGTCCTCGCCGGCCTCACCGGCGTCGGCAAGAGCCGGGTTGCGGAGGAGCTGCGGGAGCGGGCGGGCCTCGTCCCCCTCGAGACCGATCGGATCCGCAAGCATCTCGCCGGCCTCGACCCGGAGGCGCCGGCCCCGGCGGCGCCG
Organism: Acidobacteriota bacterium; assembly: GCA_027064265.1. Classification (GTDB taxonomy): domain Bacteria; phylum Acidobacteriota; class Polarisedimenticolia; order J045; family J045; genus JAMOQA01. The sequence continues at coordinate 18,828 of JAMOQA010000083.1, read as the reverse complement.
GGGGAGGGGATCTACACCCCCGAGATGACCCGGGCCACGTACCTCGCCCTCGCCCGGGAGGCGGGAGATCGCCTCGACGCCGGTGAGTCCGCCCTGGCGGTGGGCACCTTCACCGCGCGCTGGCAGCGGGAGGAGCTGCGCCGGGTCGCCGGGGAGCACGGCGTCCCGTTCCTCTTCGTCCGGCTCGAGGCGCCGGACGACGTGGTGCTCGCCCGGCTGCGGGCCCGGGAACCCGGCGTCTCCGACGGCGACGAGGAGGTCTGGCGCCGGATGAAGGAGACGGAGGAACCGCCGGAGGAGTTGCCGGCGACGGAGATCCTGCGGCTCGACACCGAGGGGGAGCCCGGGACGGTCGCGGAGCGGCTCCTCGCCCGCCTCCGCGCGCCGCTCGACGGGGAGGAGGGTTCCTGAGGATCCTGGCCACGGTCCTCGCCGTCGTCCTGCTCGGGGCCGGGACGCCGGTCCCGGCCCAGGAGCTGCCCGCGCCCCGGCCCTCCCCGTGGCTCGCGGTCCCGCGCCCGGGGCGGGTCGCCGCCATCGGTCCGCTGCGGGAGGGGATCGCCCTCCTCCGCGAGGGAAGGGCGGAGGACGCCCGGGGGCGGTTTCTCGACGCCCTCCGGCGAGATCCCAACCTGGTCCCGGCGTGGGTCGACCTGGCGGCCGCCGACATCGAGACCTGCCGGAAGCGCCACGCGATCTTCGCCGCGCTGGTCGCCCGGATCCTCGACCCGGCCGAGGTGATGGCGGCGACGAACCTGCGTCTCGCGGCGCGCCTGGACTGTCCCGGGGAACTCGATCGGCTCGGCCCGGCGGAACGGGCCGAGGCGGAGATCCCGTCCCGGCAGGACGACCCGGCGGCGTGGCGCCGGGCCGCCGCCCTCCGCCGGGAGGCCGGGGACCGGTTGCTCGCCGCGTTCCTGGAGTTCCGGGCCCTCGAGGCGGGAGGGGACCGGGCGGCGATCCTCCGCGAGGCGGCGGAGGACCTGGCGGCGGCCGGGCTCGTCCGGGTTGCCCGGGACCTCCTCGCCGAGCTGGGCGACGAGGCGGCCCGGAAGCGCGGAGCCGAGCTGGAGACGTGGCTCGCGGAGGTCGCGCCCCGGGCCCGGGAGATCGCCGCGGAACTCGCGCCCCGGGCGGGGCTCTCCGGCGAGGACCAGGTCGCGGGACTCGCGCGGATCGCCGAGGTGCTGCTGCTGCGGGGCATGGCCCCGGCCGAGGTCCGGCGGGAACTGCCGCGCCTCCTGGGCGCGGGGGAACATCCGGTGGTCGACGCACCCTTCGGCCGGGTGCGGCTCCCCGACGGCTGGACGCCGGTCCGGCCCGGCGAGGGACCCGGGAGGCCGATCCTGGTCCTGCGCCGCTTCCCGGGGGATACCCAGGTGGCGTTCTGGCCCTGGGTCCCGCGAGAGGGCGAGGACCCCGCGGTGGCACTGGCGGCCCGGCTTCCCGAGCTGGCCGCCGTGCCGGCGGGAGAGCCGGGTCCCTGCCCGGGGGAGGGGAAGACGCCGCTTCGTTGCCGGCTCGCCCACCTGGAGGTCGACCTGGGGCCGGCGGGTCGTGACACGCTGGAGGCGAGGATCCTCTCCCCGGGTCCCGGCCGGGGCGGGGTGGCGGTCCTGGCCCTGCCCGGAGACGCCGGTCTCGGCCCCGCGGGTCTCGCCGCTGCCCGGCAGGCGATCGCCGACCTCCTCGCCGGGATCGAGTTCGTTCCCGCCGAGCGGCTCTCCGCCTGGGCGGGGGAAGCCGACGAGGACGTCCCGTGGCGCTGGCCCCATCCGGCCGCCTGGCGCCCCCTGCGGCCGTTCCGGGAGGAGGAGGACCCGTGGCGCACCTTCCCCGCGGGGTCGCGCCTCGTGGTCGACCTGCCCCCGGGAATCGTTGCCGGGTCCGTTTCCGGGACGTTCCGGGACGAGCGCTGCGGCCCGTTCACCGTCCTCTGGTTCCGGGGACGATTCGTCGACCTGGAGGGACGGTCGGTCGTCCTCGGGACGGAGGGATGGGCCGGGCACGTGGACGTGCGCCTCGGGGAGGGGGCCCGGGTCGCCGCGGCGACGGAGGATCCGTCCCTCATGGTTCCTTCCCAGGATCCCGGCGCCCGGCTCCTCGGGGCCGCCGACCTGGGCTCGGCGCTCCGGACCGCCCGGACGGGGACCGGGGGCCGGGTGGCCCGTTTCGCGGGGGATGCCTTTCCCGGGACCTGGTTCGTCGCCTGGGTCCGGGTCGGGGACGACCTGGCGATCGTCGAGGAACCGGTGGTGGAGGGAGAACGGAGCCTCTCCCTGCTGTGGATCCCGGTGACGCTGCGGCCCCCGGACAACCCGGGACCCCGGCCGCCGGTGGACCTGGCCGCCCGGTGGCGGATCCGGTTCCTTCCCACCGGCGGGCGGGACGACCGGGCGGATCCCCGCGAGGGAATCCTGGTCGTCGGTCCCCTCGAGGTCGCCCTGCCCCGGGGATTCCGGGCGAGCATGCGGGCGTCGTCGCCGGACGGCTTCCCGGTGATCGCCCGGGGCCGGGAGGGGGCGATGCTCCGCATCGACCGCCTCGCCCCCTCGCCCGCCGCGGACGAGGCCTCCCGGCGCCGCCTCGCGGAACTTCGCGTCGGCGGTGCGCCCCCGGGGGGCTGGACCCTCGTCCGGAAGCGGCGCGGCGCGCGGGTGCTGGGCGCCGCGTGGCCCGGCGCGGGGCGCGCGGCCTGGCTCGTCCTGCCGCCGGACCCGGCGACGCAGTCGGCCTTCCTGCTCGTGTTCGAGGGCGGCGACCGGGTACCGGCCGCCCGCTCGAGGGAGTGGCGGAAGCTCGTCGGCTCGTCCCTTCGCTGGCGTCCGCGCCGGCGGCGCTGAACGGGGGGCAAGAAAAGAAGTGGGGCGCGGGCCCCCGCCCGCGCCCCGGTCTCCCCCGCGCGATGATCGGCTAGAGCCCGAGGGCCCTGCGCACCGCCTCCAGCTCGCTCCGGAGCTGGGGGGCCTCCACCCGGCGCGGCGGCATGTCCGCCGCGCTGGCCATGGAGACGAGGATCCCGCCGCCGCCGATACCGGCGGAGGCGATGCCCATGGCCTTGCCGTGGCTCGCCGCCGCCGCCGTCGTGCTCTGCAGGTGCCGGTTCCCCCCGTCACCGGGGTCGAACGGCTGCACGATCGGCATGTTGGGCGGGAGCGGGTTCCGGTGGAGGTCGGTGAGCTCGATCACCGCGTAGTGGGCGAACCCCGCCGGCCCGAAGTCCACGTCCACGTCGAGGATGCCCGGCTGCTCGGGGGGAGGATCCGCGAGCGCCGGCAGGGACGCGGCCAGGAGGGCGATCCCGAGGATCGCGAGGCACCAGGTGATGCTGGTCTTCATGGCGGCCTCCTTTCAGGCTGCGGGGTGACCAGTCACCAACCAGTGAACCGCGCGGGGAACCCGGTGTCAAGCGCCCGGCCAGGGGTCCGCGATCTGCCTTACCAGTTCGTCATGGTTCGGGACGATTCGCGCCCCCGGGGTGGCGACCAGCTGTTCGAGGGTGGCGCTCCCGGTGGGGACCAGGAAGTGGTCGACCCCGGCCCGGCGGGCGGACTCCACGTCGAGGGGCATGTCTCCCACGTAGACCGTGTGTTCCGGGGCGACCCCGAGCAGTTCCATGGCGCGGCGCAGCATCGGCGGCTCGGGCTTGGTCGGGACGCCGTCCTCGGGCCCGAGGACCACCGGGATCACGTCGGGACCGAGGCCGACCGACTCGAGGATCGGCCGGCCGAAGCGGGACGGCTTGTTGGAGCAGACGGCGAGCCGGAGTCCCCGGCGAGCGAGTTCCCGCGCGGCCTCCACCGCCCCGGGGATCGGGCGCATTCCCTCCCGGAAGACCCGGGCGTAGGTCTCCCGGAAGACCCGGACCCCTTCGTCCACCCGCTCGTTCCCCAGGTGGAGGGCGACCAGCGCCTCGAGGCCGTGACCGACCTCGCGCCGCACCTGTTCCACGGAGACCGGCGGCAGCCCGAAGTGCGCGCGGGCGGCGTTGAGGGAGACCGTGATCGGCTCGTAGGAATCGACCAGGGTGCCGTCCAGGTCGAAGATCACCGCTTCGTACCGTGCCATGGGGCGGATGCTATCATCCGGGCCCGGCGCCGTCCCGCGGGGGCGTGCGGTGGCGAGGAGTGGCTCGTGAGCGGAGACGGAGGCACCACGAAGACGCCGGTCGCGGTGCTCGGCGCTACCGGTCTCGTCGGGCAGCGCCTGGTCGCGCTCCTCGCGGACCATCCCTGGTTCGAGCTGGCCGAGGTGGCCGCGTCGGCACGGAGCGCGGGGCGCCCCTACGCGGAAGCGGTCCGCTGGCAGCTGCCCGGCCCGGTGCCGGCGGACGCCGCCGGGCTCGAGGTGCTCCCCGTCGACCCGCGCCGGGTGCGGGCCCCCCTCGTCTTTTCCGCCCTCGACGCGTCCGCCGCGGCGGAGGCCGAGCACCGCTTCGCCGCCGATGGCAGGGTGGTGGTGAGCAACGCCCGCACCCACCGGATGGCGCCGCGGGTCCCCCTCGTCGTGCCGGAGGTCAACCCGGGGCACCTGGCCGCCCTCGAGGAGCAGGGTGGACGGGGGGGCATCGTCACCAACCCGAACTGCTCGGTGATCGCCCTGGTGCTGCCCCTCGCCCCGATCCACGAGCGCTGGGGAGTGCGCCGGGTCCTCGTCACGACCCTCCAGGCAGCCTCCGGGGCGGGGTACCCCGGGGTGCCCTCCTTGGACCTCGTCGACAACGTCGTGCCGGAGATCCCGGGGGAGGAGGAGAAGATCGAGCGGGAGCCCCGGAAGATCCTCGGCGCGTTCGAGGACGGGCGGTTCCGCGAGGCCGACCTGGTCGTCTCCGCCGCGACCCACCGGGTGCCGGTGCGGGACGGTCACCTGCTCGCGGTCTCGGTGGAGACGGTCCGGCCGGCGGAGCCCGCCGAGGTCGCCGAGGCCCTGGCGACGTTCCGCCGGGAAGGGGTGACCGGCGAGCTTCCGACGGCGCCCGACCCGCCGCTCCTGGTCACCGACGAGCCGGGTCGCCCCCAGCCGCGGCTCGACCGGGAGGCGGGGCGGGGAATGGCCGTCACCGTGGGGCGGGTACGGCCCTGCCCCGTTCTCGGCATCCGCTTCGAGGCGCTGGGTCACAACACGCTGCGCGGCGCGGCGGGAGGCACCCTCCTGCTCGCCGAGCTGCTCCGCGCCCGGGGGCTCTGCCCGTGATCGTGATGAAGTTCGGCGGGACCTCCGTCGCCGGGACGGAGGGGATGCGCCGGGTCGCCCGGATCGTCGCCGCGGCCCGGGAGGAGAGCCCCGTCGTCGTCACGTCGGCGATGGCCGGCGTCACCGATACCCTCGCCGGGCTCCTCGAGTCGGCCCTCCACGGCGGGGCGATCGAGGACGGTGTCGCCGGCCTGCGCGAGCGCCACCTGGAGGTTGCCCGCGCCCTCGCACCGTCCGACGAGAACCTGCCCCGGCGCCTCGAGGAGCTGTTCCGGGAGCTGCGGGTCCTCCTGCGGGGGATGCGCCTCCTGGGGACGACGACGGCACGGTCGGCGGACGCGGCCCTCGGGTTCGGGGAGCTGCTCGCCCAGGAACTGCTCGTCGCGGCCCTCTCGGGGGAAGGGATCCGGGGCCGGGTCGTCGATGCCCGGGAGGTGATCGTCACCGACGACCACTTCGGGGCGGCCCGCCCGGACGTCGCCGCCACCCGGGCCCGGTGCGCCGAGCGGGTGCGGCCCCTGGTCGAAGACGGCGTGGTGCCGGTGCTCGGCGGGTACCTGGGCGGGACGCCGGAGGGGGTGCCCACGACGCTGGGACGGGGCGGGTCCGACCTGTCGGCGGCGATCCTGGGCCTGGCCCTCGCGGCGCGGCGGGTCGAGATCTGGACCGACGTGGACGGGTTGCTCTCCGGGGATCCGCGGGTCGTTCCCGGGGCCCGGGTCATCCCGGAGATCTCCTTCCGCGAGGCGAGCGAACTCGCGTTCTTCGGCGCCCGCGTGCTCCACCCGGCATCGATCGACCCGGCGATCCAGGGCGGGTTGCCGGTCCTCGTGCGGAACTCCCTCGCCCCGGAGAAGCCGGGCACCACGATCCTGCAGGAGGCTCCCGGTCCCCGGGCCGCCGCCGTCGCCCTGCGCCGCGACCTCGCCCTGGTCCGGTTGCGGGCGCCCGGCTGGCGTCGCCGACGGGGGTTCCTCGAGCGGCTCTCCCAGCGGATCGCCGGACACGGAGTGGAACTCGTTCACGCCTGGCCGGGGCCCCTCGGGATCGAGCTGCTGGTGCCGGGAGGCCGGCCCGCCGAGACCCTGGACGCGATCCTCGCCGGGGACGGGGAACGCCGGGCCGAGGAGGACCTGGTGCTGGTCTCCCTGGTCGGCGAGGCCCTCGCCTCCCGCCCGGGGCTGTGGGGCGAGGCCCTCGCCCTGGCGGCGGAACGGGACGTGCTGCGAGTGGTCCAGGGAGAAGGAGCGATTTCTCTCGGCGCCGTCGTGCGAGCCGACCGGGCCGACGACCTGGCCCGGGCCTGGCACGGGCGGTTCGTCGACGAGGAGGGAGAAGATGAACGCTGAGCGGCTGCGCCTGGCGCTGGTCGGGTACGGCCAGATGGGCCGGGCCATCGAGGTGGTGGCGGCAGAGCGGGGTCACCGGGTCGTGGCCCGGATCGACCCGGTCGCCGCCGGCGCGGACCGGCCGACGATCACTCCCGACCTGCGGGACGAGGTCGACGTGGCGGTCGAGTTCTCCGTCCCGGAGGCGGCCCCCGGCAACGTGGCCCGCCTCCTCGAGATGGGGATCCCGACGGTCAGCGGCACCACCGGGTGGGCCGAGCGCCTCGGCGAGACCCGCGCCCTGGCCGAGCGACTCGGCACCGGGTTCCTGTGGGCGCCGAACTACGCCCTCGGGGTCCAGGTGTTCTTCCGGGTCGTGGAACGGGCGGCGACCTGGTTCGGCCGGGTCGGCGGGTTCGATCCGTGGATCTTCGAGGCCCACCACGCCCGCAAGAAGGACGCCCCCTCGGGGACCGCCCGGCGGCTCGCCGAGCTGGTCGTCGCCGGAACGCCGGGCAAGGAGCGGTTCGGATGCGCCCCCGACGACGCGCCCCCGCCGCCGGACCTGGTGCCGGTCGGCTGGGTGCGGGCGGGGCAGATCCCGGGGAGCCACCGCGTGGGGTGGGATGGCCCCGGGGAGTCGATCGAGATCGTGCACGTGGCGAGGGACCGGGGCATCTTCGCGCGGGGCGCCGTCCGGGCGGCCGAGTGGCTGGCCGGGCGGGGAGGCGCCCACACGATCGGGGAGATGCTCGACGACCTCCTCGCCGGGAAGGAGGAACCATGAGCGGACCTGCGCTGCGCGGTGTCTTCACCGCCCTCGTCACCCCCTTCACGCCGACGGGCGAGATCGACCGGGAGGCGTTCCGCTCCCTGGTCGAGCGGCAGCTCGCCGCCGGCGTCCACGGGCTCGTTCCGTGCGGGACCACCGGCGAGACTCCCTCGATGACCCTCGAGGAGTGGGAGTGGATCGTTCGCACCACCGTGGAGCTGGCCGGGGGGAGGGTGCCGGTCGTGCCGGGCACCGGTTCGAACAACACCCGGCAGACCATCGAGCGGACCCGCCGGGCGAAGGAGCTCGGCGCCGACGCCGCCCTGGTGGTCACTCCCTACTACAACAAGCCGAACCCGGCCGGCCTCGCGGCCCACTTCCGGGCGGTGCTCGACGAAGGTGGCCTGCCCGTCGTCTTCTACAACGTGCCCGGACGCACCGGGCGGAACGCGCTTCCCGCGGAGATCCTGGCCCTCGCCGACCACCCGCGACTCGCCGCCGTGAAGGAGGCCTCGGGCAACCTGGGGCAGGCGATGACCATCGTGCGGGAGCGGCGCGAGGGACTCGCCGTGCTCTCCGGGGAGGACGAGCTGACCTGCGCGATGGTCCTGATGGGAGCGGACGGGGTGATCTCCGTCCTGTCGAACGTCGACCCCGAGGGGACCGTCAGGATGGTCGAGGCGGCCCTCGCCGGCGACGTGGCGCGGGCGCGGGAGGAGCACTATCGCCTCCTGCCGCTGACGCGGGCGCTCTTCGCCGAGACCAACCCCGTTCCCGCCAAGGCGGCCCTCGCCCTCCTCGGGCTCTCTGGCGACGCGGTGCGGCCTCCGCTGGCCCCCGCCTCGGAGGCGACCCGGGAGAAGCTGCGCGCGGCCCTCGCCGAGGCGGGGCTCGCGCGATGACGCCGGGAGCGCGGGAGGAGCTCGCGGCCCGGATCGAGGCCCTGGCCGCGGCCGGGGAGGACCTCGACCGGGAGGCGGCGCGGGGAGCGGTGGAGGAGCTGCTCGCCGGGCTCGAGGACGGCTCGATCCGGGCCGCCGAACCGGACGGTGACGGCTGGCGGGTCCATCCCTGGGTGAAGACCGGGATCCTCCTCGGGTTCCGGGTGGCGGAGGTCGTCGAGCTGCCCGCCGCCGGCCCCCTCGAGTTCCGGGACAAGGAACTCTTCCCCCCGCGGGCCCTCGCCGGGATGCCGAGGGTGCGCCTCGTTCCGGGCGGGAGCGCGGTGCGGCGGGGCGCGTACCTGGCCCCCGGCACGGTCCTGATGCCTCCCTGCTACGTCAACGTCGGCGCCTTCGTCGACGAGGGGACGATGATCGACTCCCACGCCCTGGTCGGGTCCTGCGCCCAGGTCGGGAGGGGCGTGCACGTCTCCGCGGGGGCCCAGGTCGGCGGGGTGCTCGAGCCTCCCGGGGCGCTCCCGGTGATCGTCGAGGACGGGGCGTTCCTCGGGGGACTGGTCGCGGTCCTCGAGGGGGTGCGCGTCCGCCGCGGGGCGGTGCTGGCCGCCGGCGTCGTCCTCACCCGCTCGACGCCGGTCTACGACCTGGTCCGCGGGCGGGTGATCCGGGCGGGGAAGGACGGGATCCTCGAGGTCCCGGAGAACGCCGTCGTCGTGCCCGGGGTGCGCGCCCTCGGGTCCCCCTTCGCCCGGGAGCACGGGCTTTCCGCCGCCTGCGCGCTGATCGTCAAGGACCGGGACGAGGGAACCTCGGCCCGGGCCTCGCTGGAGGAAGCTCTCCGATGAAACCTCGCCTGGCCACGCGGGTACGGGACCTGCGCCGCACCCTGATCCGGGAGATCTTCGAGTCGGCACCGGCCGACGCCCTGAACCTCGGCCTGGGCCAGCCCGACCTGGACCCGCCCGACGCCCTGCGGGAAGCCCTCGCCGAGGCGGCGACGGGAGGACCCGCGGGCTACGGTCCCACCGCGGGCGACCGGGAGCTGCGGCGCCTGGTCGCGGAGGAGTACGGGGAATTCGTGCCCGCGGGCGACCACGTGGTGATCACCGTCGGCTGCCAGCAGGCGACGTTCGTCGTGCTCGGCTGCCTGCTCGACCCGGGGGACGAGGTCCTGGTCCCGGATCCCGGGTTCCCGGGGGCGGAGCGGGCCGCCCGGGCGTGGGGCGCGGTCCCCCGCCCGTATCCCCTCCGCCCGGAGAACGGCTTCCACCTGGACCCGGGCGAGGTGCTGGCCATGGTCGGCCCGCGCACCCGGGCGATCGTGGTGATCTCCCCCTCGAATCCCACCGGGACGGTGGAACCGGCGGAGACCCTCGAGCGGCTCCGGGAAGGAGCGCACCGGGCGGGCGTCGTCCTCGTCCTCGACGACACCTACCGGAACCTGCACTGGCTCGGGGAAGGGCCCGCACCCGGGCCCCCCTCGGAGCCGGACCCCCTGGTGGTCGTCTGCGGCGGCCTCTCGAAGAGCGCGGCCCTGACCGGGTGGCGGGTCGGCTGGGCGATCGTGCCGGACCCGGACCTCCTGGCGAAGGTCGTCGCCCTCCAGCAGACGGTCCTCACCTGCGCGGCGACGCCGATCCAGCGGGCCGCCCGGGCGGCGTTCTCCCCGGAGGGCCGGGCGGGGATGGCGGAGATCCGCGGCCGGTTCCGGAGGCGCCGGGACATGGTGGAGGAGGTGCTCGGCGACGTGGCCCCCCGGGCGCCCCTCGAGGGGGCGTTCTACGCGTTCGTCGACGTTTCCCGGCAGGGCGGTGGGCGGGAGTTCGCCCGGGCGCTCCTCGAGGAGGATGGAATCGTCGTCATCCCCGGGGAGGCGTTCGGGCAGACGGCCCCCGGCTGGGTGCGGATCGGCTACGCCCAGGAAGACGGGGCGCTCGGCCGCGCCCTCGCGAAGATTCGGGAGCGGCTCAGCGCGCCGGGGTAGGTTCGGCGAACTGCTCCGCGGGGGTCCACCGCGGCCGTGCCGGGGGCGTCGGTCGGTAGCGGGAGACCTCGAGGGCGGCGAGGGCCCGGCGGATCCGCTCGGCCCGTTCCGGGTCCTCCGGCCCGTGTTCCTCGAGCCAGGCGGAAAGCGCCGACGAATCGCTCCCGCCGAGGACCAGCAGCCAGCCGTCGAGTACCGGGCCCCACTCCCCGGGGCCCCGCGCCCGCGCGAGGGCCTCGCGGAGGGCGGTGCCGGCGCCGGGGCCGATCTGGTAGAGGGCCCACCGGGCGGCCGCGCGGACGTCCTCGTCGGGAGAACCGAGCTTCGCCACGACCCAGCGAGCGGCCCGCCGGTCGTGGTCGAGGCCGATGCCCACGAGCGCCGGGACGGTGAGTTCCGGGTGCATCTCGGCGGCGTCGATCAGGCTGTTGGCGAACCGGTTGAACCGGTGCCGGGTGACCAGGAGGCCCGCGGCGGCCCGGACCCGGGGATCGTCGTCGAAGAGGCCCATCCGGGCGATCTCCGCCGCCTGGAAGTCCATCCCGGTGATCAGCAGGTCGAAGTACCGGTCGAGGAAGCGCAGCGCCTCCGCCTTCCCGGCCGGGGGCAGGTCCGGAAAGTTGCGGAAGAGCCAGGTCTTCAGGGCGCCCTTGTCGCGCAGCGCCCGTTCCATCGCCGCCGCGAGGAACTCGGCGTCGTCGGGCCGTTCCTCGAAGGCGATCTCCCGGGCGATCCGCAGGCATTCCGCCGGCTGGCAGTCGTCGAGCCTTTCCGCCAGGAGGTCCTGGCCGTGGGCGGTGGTGCCCTCGGGCAGGGAAGCCCGGTGCGCGGTGGCGCAGCCGGCGACCGTGGCGAGCGCGACGAGCAGGACAGCGGTGAGCCCGCGCCTCATTCCTCCCTCTCCTCCGCGAGCAGCTCCCGCGCCAGCTCGGCGTAGGCCCGGGCGGCCGGGCTGCCCGGGCGGGAGATCACGGTGGGGACCCCCCGGTCCGACTCGGCGACCACCTCCGGGTCGATCGGAATCCGGGCGATCACCCGGGTGCCGAGCCGTTCGGCCGCCGCGTCCGGCCCGCCGCCGCCGAAGATCCGGTGCCGCTCGCCGCAGTTCGGGCACTCGAACCAGGCCATGTTCTCCACGATCCCCAGGATCGGGACCTCGACCTTGCGGAACATCGTCACCCCCTTGACCGCGTCGACCAGGGCGAGGTCGTTGGGGGTCGTGACGATCAGCACGCCATCCATCTGCAGGGCCTGGGAGATCGTCAGCTGGGCGTCCCCGGTGCCCGGGGGGAAGTCGATCACCAGGTCGTCGAGGCCGTCCCAGGCCACGTCGGTGATCAGCTGCCGGACGAAACCGGCGACGAGGGGTCCGCGCCAGATCAGCGCCGTGTCCCGCTCGAGGAAGAACCCGGCGGACATCACCCGGACGCCGTGGGCCTCGAGGGGCACGAGCTTCCCCTTCTCGTCCTGCTGTTCCGGCTTCTGGCCCTCGAGGTCGAACATCAGCGGGGCCGAGGGGCCGTAGATGTCCGCGTCGAGGAGGCCGACCTTCCTGCCCGCGAGGGCCAGGGAGACGGCCAGGTTGACGGCGACGGTGCTCTTGCCGACGCCCCCCTTGCCGGACGCGACCCCGAGCACCCGCTTCACCTTCGGCTGGACCGGGGGAGGCGGTCCGGGCCGGGCGGCGGGCCCCGGCGCGGGGCCGCCCGGCGCCGCCGCGGGTCCTCCCGCCGCCGGGTGGGTCCCCGCCGTCGGGAGGGGGACGGGGCCCTTCGCCACCGAGCGGAACTCGACGTTCGAGATCCCCGCGCCGGCGAGGGTGTCGCGGATCGCCCGGCGGACCTGCTCGATCACGTCCGGGCCCCGTCCGGCGGTCTCGAGGAAGACGCGGGCGGTGTCGCCGTCCACCTCCACCGATTGGACGAGGCCGAGGCTGACGATGTCCCGGGACCAGCCGGGGTAGGGGATACGGGAAAGGAGCGCGCGGACCTCTTCGGGAGTCGGCATGGCGTTGTCCTCCGGGGGCCGGCGGTGGCCGGCCGGGACCCCGAATCGTAGCCCAAGCGGGACCCCCGCGCCCGGCCCGGGGCCCCGTGCTAGGATCCGGGCGGTGCGAAACGACCCCCTGCTTCCCCAGACGATGCGCCGCCCCCTCGGGGTGGCGTCCGGCCTGCTGGTCACCCTCCTGGCGGGGGGGACGGTCCTCTTCCGCCTGGTCGGGGGGGAGGGCTGGACCTGGCTCGACGCCTTCTACATGACCGTGATCTCGGTCACGACCGTCGGGTACGGGGAGGTGCACCCCCTGGGCCCCGCCGGGCGAGTGGTGGCGATCGGGGTCATCCTGTGGGGCATCGGGATCGCCGTCTACGTCAGCGGCTCCCTGGCCGAGGTGCTGGTGGAGGGGCGGCTGCTCAAGCGGCGCCGGGTCCTCAGGAGGGCGAGGCGGATGCGCGACCACTACATCATCTGCGGGTACGGCCGGGTCGGCCGGGCGATCTGCCACGAGCTGCGCAGCCAGGGCGCGCAGTACGTGGTGGTCGCCCTCGAGGCGACCGCCGAGGCCGAGGAGGAACCGCTGATCGTCGGGGACGCGACCAACGACGACGTCCTCCGGCAGGCGGGGATCGAGCGCGCCAGGGGCCTGATCACGGTGCTCGGCTCGGACGCGGAGAACATCTACACCGTGCTCGCGGCCCGTTCCCTGCGCCCGGACCTGTTCATCGTCGCCCGCTGCTCCGAGGACCGGAGCGCGGCCAAGCTGGAGATGGCGGGGGCGAACCGGGTGATCAATCCCTACGAGCGGAGCGGCCTCGTCATGGCCCGGGTCCTGCTCCGGCCCCGGGTCGTCGACTTCCTCGAGGAGGTGGCCCGGGGGGCCGGCCTCGAGGTCGTCCTCGAGGAGGTGACGGTGGCGGAGGGATCGCCCCTCGCGGGAATCTCCCTCCGCGAGAGCCCGATCCGCCGGGATCTTGATATCATCGTCACCGCCATCTTCCGGCCCGACGGGGAGAAGGTGTTCAACCCCCGGCCCGAGGAGGTCATCCAGCCGGGGTCGGTCCTGATCGTGATCGGGCGGCCCGCTTCCCTCGACCGCCTGCTCGTGCTGGCGGGCGGTGCCGAGGAGGGCGGCGCCGGACGGAGCGACGCATGAACGTGACGGCGATCGGCAGGTTCTACGACCGGTTCGCGGGGGTGTACGACCACCTGTTCGACCACGTGTTCCGCGAGGGCCGCGCCGAGGCGATCCGCGCACTCGAACTGGCCCCGGGGAGCCGGGTCCTCGAGGTCGGGGTCGGCACCGGCCTCACGCTGCCCCTCTATCCCGCCGGGACCGAGATCGTCGGGATCGACATCTCCCAGCCGATGCTCCGGGAGGCCCGGGAGCGGGCCGACCGGGAGAACGGCGGCAAGCGGGTCGGCCTCGTCCGGATGGACGCCGCCCGCCTCGCGTTCCCCGACGACACGTTCGACGGTGTCTACGCGCCGTACGTGGTCTCGGTCGTCCCGTACCCGCGCCGGGTGGTCGAGGAGATGGCCCGGGTCTGCCGGCCCGGCGGCAAGGTCGTCATCGTCAACCACTTCGGGTCGCGGAACCGCCTGGGCGCGTTCCTCGAGAAGCGCCTGACGCCGCTCACCCACTTCGTCGGCTTTCGCCTGGACCTGCCGGTGGAGGCGATCCTCGGCATCCCGGGGCTCGAGCTCGAGGAGAACCGGAGGGTCAACATGCTCAAGCTCTGGCGGCTCCTCGTCTTCCGCAAGACGACGGTGGAGGGAGCCGGGGTGGGCGAGACCGCCGTCGCCGGCGCCACCCGCATCGCCTGACCCTCCCGCGGGAAAGGGAAGAGGGAAGGGGTTGGGGCGCAGCGTGCTGTGCCCGTGTCGCCCGCAGGACGACCGTGACGGCGGTGCTTCGCACCGTGGGCCCTCGCACGCTCGGCCCGTGCGGGTGGAGCGGAACGAGGAGGGGTAGGGGCGCAGCGTGCTGCGCCCGTGTCGCCCGCAGGACGACCGTGACGGCGGTGCTTCGCACCGTGGGCCCTCGCACGCTCGACCCGTGCGGGTGGAGCGGAACGAGGAGGGGTAGGGGCGCAGCGTGCTGCGCCCGTGCGCCGCGGAGCGGCGCCGTGGTTGGCCGCGCTCCGCGCCGGGAATCACGCCGGCGCGGTCTTCTCCCCTTCCCGCAGCACCGCGATCCGGTCCCGGAGCTCGGCCGCGCGCTCGAACTCGAGGGCGGCGGCCGCCTCGAACATCTCCTTCTCGAGGCGCTCGATCTCCGCGGCGATCTCCTCGAGGGTGCGCGGACCTTCCTCCTCGTCGGGGGTCGTCCCCGGCAGCGTGACGTAGTCCCTCTCCCAGGCCGACCCGAGGACGTCGTCGATCGCCTTGACGATCGTCTCCGGGGTGATCCCGTGGGCCTCGTTCCAGGCGAGCTGCTTCGCGCGGCGGCGGTTCGTCTCGGCGAGGGCCCGGCGGATCGCCTCGGTCTCCCGGTCGGCGTACAGGATCGCCGTCCCGCGCACGTTGCGGGCCGCGCGGCCGATGGTCTGGACCAGGGCGGTCTCGGAGCGCAGGTAGCCTTCCTTGTCGGCGTCGAGGATCGCGACGAGGGACACCTCCGGCAGGTCGAGCCCTTCCCGCAGGAGGTTGACGCCCACCAGGACGTCGAACTTCCCGGCCCGCAGGTCCCGCAGGATCCGGACCCGCTCCAGGGTATGGACGTCGGAGTGCAGGTACTCGACCCGGACTCCGACCTCCCGGTAGTAGTCGGTCAGTTCCTCGGCCATCCGCTTGGTCAGGGTGGTGACCAGCACGCGCTCCCCCCGGGCCACCCTCTCCCGGACCTCACGCAGCAGGTCGTCGACCTGGCCCTCGACCGGCCGGACGATCACCTCGGGGTCGACCAGGCCGGTCGGGCGGATCACCTGCTCGACGAACTCGCCCCCCGTCAGCCCGAGTTCGTACGGGCCCGGTGTCGCCGAGACGAAGATCGTCCGGGGCCGGATCGCCTCGAACTCCTCGAACTTCAGCGGCCGGTTGTCGAGGGCGGACGGCAGGCGGAACCCCCACTCCACCAGGGTTTCCTTCCGCGAGCGGTCTCCCCGGTACATCGCCTTGAGCTGGGGGATCGTCTGGTGGGACTCGTCGACGACGACCAGGGCGTCCTCCGGCAGGTAGTCCATCAGGGTCGGCGGCGGTTCGCCGGGTTTCCGCCCGGTCAGGTGACGGGAGTAGTTCTCGATGCCGTGGCAGTAGCCGACCTCCTGCATCATCTCGAGATCGAACAGGGTCCGCTGGGCGAGCCGCTGGGCCTCGAGGACCTTCCCCATCTCGTGGAGCTCCGCCAGCCGCCGGTCGAGTTCCTCCCGGATCGAGCGGATCGCCCGCTCGAGGGTGGTGCGGGGCGTCACGTAGTGGGAGTTGGGGAAGATCGTCACCTCGTCCAGGTCCGCGAGGGTGGTCGCCCGCAGCGGGTCGATCTCCCGCACCCGGTCGACTTCGTCGCCGAAATACTCGATCCGCAGGGCCCGGTCCCCGTACGCCGGCCAGACGTCCACCGTGTCGCCCCGGACCCGGAACGCCCCCGGGCGCAGCTCCCCCGCGGTCCGCTCGTAGTGGATCTCGACGAGGCGCCGCAGGAGGGCGCCCCGCGGCGGTTCCTCCCGCCCGCGGACGACCTTCACGGTCATCCGCCCGTAGTCCTCCGGCGACCCGAGGCCGTAGATGCACGAGACCGAGGCGACGATGATCACGTCCCGGCGGGTGAGGAGAGAACGGGTGGCCGACTGGCGCATCCGCTCGATCTCCTCGTTGATCGTCGCTTCCTTCTCGATGTAGGTGTCGGACTGGGGGATGTACGCCTCGGGCTGGTAGTAGTCGTAGTACGAGACGAAGTACTCGACCGCGTTCTCCGGGAAGAAGCGGCGGAACTCCTGGTAGAGCTGGGCGGCGAGGGTCTTGTTGTGGGCGATCACCAGGGTCGGGACCCCGGCCCGGGCGATGACGTGGGCGATCGTGAACGTCTTCCCGGACCCGGTGACGCCGAGCAGCACCTGGTCGCGGCGCCCCTCGGCGAGGCCCCGGGAGAGGTCCTCGATCGCCCGGGGCTGGTCGCCGGTCGGCTCGAAGTCGGAGACCAGGTGGAAGGGGGTGTCGCTCATCTCCGTTCTCGGCGGGCGGCCTTCCGGCCGCCCCTACGGAAACCCGCAGGGCGCGTGACCCGTAGGGGCGCCCGGCAGGGCGCCCGGTGTCGCGCGAAGCGCGGCCGGCTACCCGTCGACGCCGGCCTCCGCGGCCTCGCGGAACCGGGCGGCCGCCCGCTCCGGGCCGAGGGTGGCGATGAACTCCGCCGCCCGGGGCCCCCGGTCTCGCCCGAGGAGCGCCGCGTAGATCGCCTGGAAGGCCGCCTTCGTGCCGGGGCCGCCCTCCGCGTTCGCCAGCTCCCGGATCGCCGCACCGATCTCCTCGGCGGTCGCGAGGGCCGGCAGCCGCTCGGCGAGCCTGCCGAGGAACGCCTTCTGCTCCGGGGAGAGCTCGCGGGCCTTCCCGGGGAGCGTCTCCGGCACCTCGACCCTGGCGTCGTCCGGGGCGAACCGCTCGAGCCAGCGGCGGGCCATCTCGAGCCGCTCGGCCACCGCCTCCCGGTCCAGGTCCCGGTAGCCGCCCCGGGCGAGCAGTTCCATCACCCGGTCCGGGTCGAACCCGGCGAGCTGGGCGACCAGCACCAGGTGGTGGAACGGCACCCCGACCGGGCGGAAGCCGGCGGCCCGGGACAGCTCGAGGGCCCGGTCGTCCCGGCCCCGGGCCGAGGCGTCGTCCACCTCGTCGACCAGGCGCAGCAGGGGCAGGCCCGGGTCGAAGACGATCCGCCGGGAGGGGCGGGCCTTGAGCACGAAGTAGCGGAGCACCTCCGGGGGAACCATCTCGATCAGCTCGGCGACCGACAGGACGTTCCCCTTCGAGGACGACATGTCGCCGCCCCCCGAGAGGGCGATCCACTCGTAGATCTCGGCCTCCGGGGGGGGCCAGCCGAACACCTCGCGGGAGATCCGCCGGCCGGTATCCCAGCTGCCGCCCCGGGAGGCGTGGTCCTTGCCGAACGGCTCGACCGTGACGCCGACCGCCTTCCAGCGGGCCGGCCAGTCGACGCGCCAGGTCAGCTTGCCCCCTTCGCGGGGCGCCTGTTCGGCCTCGGTGCCGCAGGCCTCGCAGCGGGAGCGGATCGTGCCGGCCTCCCGGTCGAAGCCGAGCACCCGGCCCCGGTCGAGGCGCCGGCAGGCGGGGCAGCGGGGGTTCCAGGGGGACCAGTCGCGGGAGACCTCCTTGCCGGTCACCTCGGCGAGGATCTCCGCGATCCGGTCGCGCTGCTCGAGGGCGGTGAAGACCACGTCGTCCATCCGCCCGGACCCGTAGAGTTCCGAGGCGGGGAGCACCTCGACGTCGACCCGGAGCCGCTCGAGGGCCCGGAGGAACGGGTCGAGGAAGTACCGGTCGTACGTCCCGTCCTCGCCCCCCGGCGCCGGCAGCTCGCAAAGGGAGCGCCCGACCAGGGGCTCGTACACCGACGGGTCGAGGAACGGGTACACCTTCCGCAGCGGGTCCAGGTTGTCGACGATGAAGACGAGACGCGCCTCGGCGCCCCGGTCCCGGAGCGCACGGGCGATGGCGTCGCCGGTCAGGATCTCCCGCAGGTGGCCGACGTGGAAGGGACCGGAGGGGCTGATCCCGGTGGCGACCACGTGGTGGTCGCCGCGGGCGAGGATCCGGTCCGCGGCCCGGTCGGCCCAGTGCCGGGGAGCGGTGCGGTCGTCGGTCATGCGGTCTCCCATGGCCCCCCCGACGTGCCGCGGGGCGGGCGCGTGCAAGAATACCCGCCGGGGTCCCGGGGCGCACCGCTCCGCCGGGTCCCCGGGAGGAGAGCGCGATGGCTGCCCGACCGATGACCCTGATCGAGCACATCACCCGTGCCCAGCGGGACTTCCCGCGGGCCACCGGGGCCTTCACCTCCCTGATGGAGGGGATCGCCCTGGCGACGAAGATCATCTCCCGGGAGGTCAACCAGGCCGGGCTCGGCGAGCTCCTCGGTCTCGCCGGCCGGCGGAACGTCCAGGGGGAGGAGGTCGCCCGGCTGGACGACTTCGCCGACGACACGATGGTCCGGACCCTGACCCGGACCGGCTCGGTCTGCGCCCTCGCCTCCGAGGAACTGGCGGTCCCGATCCGCCTCCCGTCCTCCCCCGAGCCCGGCGACTACGCCGTCGTCTTCGACCCCCTGGACGGATCGTCGAACATCGGCGTCGCCGTCTCGGTGGGCACGATCTTCGGCGTCTACCGGAGGAAGAGCGCCCGGGAGGGACTGGGGGGCCCCGAGGACCTGCTCCAGTCGCCGGGCGAGCTGGTCGCGGCGGGGTACGCGGTCTACGGCTCGAGCACGATCTTCGTCTACACGACGGGGCGGGGGGTGCACGGGTTCACCCTCGACCCGACCCTGGGCGAGTTCCTCCTCTCGCACCCGGACATCCTGGTCCCGCAGCACGGCAAGACGGTCTCGGTCAACGTCGGCAACCGCGACCGGTGGAACGAGAAGACCCGTGCCGCCGTCGACGCGTTCCTCGACGAGCCCGGCCGGTCGCTGCGGTACGTGGGATCCCT
>JAMOQA010000082.1 GCA_027064265.1 Acidobacteriota bacterium | reverse complement strand
CCCGACCTGGCGGAAGATTTCCCGGATCGAGATCCCGACCGGGCAGTGCTCGATGCACCGCCCGCAGCCGGTGCAGCCGACGAGGCCGTACCGTTCGGGCATGTACTTCCCCTTGCGGAACACCCGGTAACGGAGCTGCTGGGCCCGGGTCGGGCGGAAGTCGTGGCCGCCGGCGACCCGGGAGAAGCCCACCGCCTGGCACCCGGTCCAGGTGCGGGCTCGCTCTCCCTCGTGGCCGTCCAGGGCGGCGCAGTCGCGGACGTCGAAGCAGGTGCAGGTCGGGCAGACCAGGTTGCAGCGGCCGCACGAGAGGCACCGGTCCGCGTTGGCCTCCCAGAGCAGGTCGTCCTCCGCCGCCTCGAGGGACCGGCCGAGCCGCTCGAGGGGGAACCCGAGGTGGAGGGGGAAGGCGTCGAGCCGGGCGCGGATGCGCCGCCGGAGCAGGACCATCTCCTCCGGGGTCGCCGGCTCGATTCCACCGAGCTCGTCGAGGACGTCCCGGCCCTTCCCGGTCAGCACCTCGACGAGGAAGGTCTCCCCGAGGTCCCACAGGTAGAGGTCGGCCATCGCCCGGTTCTCGAGGGCGCCGGTGTCCCGGCAGAAGCAGGACGGACTGCACGGGGCGAAGCAGCCGAGGGCGATGACGAGGGCGCGGTCCAGCCGCTCGAGCACCGGCTGCTCGATGCAGGTGGTCTCGTGGAAGGACCGGTGGACCCGCAGCCCCAGGAGGTCGCAGCCGTGGACGCCGACGAGGGCGAGGGGGCGGTCGCTCCCGGGTTCCTCGAAGGAGAAGGATCCGTCCGCCTCCCGCCGGAACCGGAACAGGACGTCCCGGGGCGGGACGAAGAGGCGCCGGAGCGGGAGGAGAGTGGTCCGGTACGACAGGTCTGGCAGCTCTCCCGGATCGAGGACCCGGAACGTCCACCGCTCCTCGCCGGGGACCGGCACGGGGCCGGCCACCCGCCAGGTGCGGTGGAGGAGGTCGACGAGCTCCCGGACGCGGTCCCGGGGGAGGCGGACGATCTCGCGGCCATGGCTCACGGTGGGTGGTCCTCCGCGGGTCCGCGGGGCCGGTTTTGCCGGCGGGCAGACCCTGCTACCCTCGATGAAGGCAATCCCCGTGCCACCGCGTGGTGCAGGAAGCAACTGACTGGAGGAGAAGGAGATGGCGCGTCTACCGGCCGGGGGAGGGCGCGGGCCTGGTGGGGGAGATCCCCCGGTGGTGGGGGATTTCACCCACCAGGACGATGGCGGGGAGGTCTGCTTCCGGGCGCTCTTCGACGAGACGCCGGAGGCGATGCTGCTGGTCGACGGGCGGGGGACGATCCTCGCGGCCAACCGGGCCGCCGGGCGGCTGGGGCTCGCCCGGGTCCCGCGCCCGGGGGACGTCTTCCTCTCCTGCTGGCCGGAACGGCTGCGCCCGGCGATCGCCCGCTGGCTCGACGCCGCGGGGAAGGATGGGAAGCTGGTGCCCCTGGAGGTGGAACTGCCGGGGGAGCGGATGGTCTCCCTCCTCGGCTGGCGCGTGCGGGGAGCGGGCCCGGCCCTCCGCCAGCTCCTCCTGCGGGACATCACGGAGACGCGGCGCCTCGAGGCCCGGGCCCTCCACGCCGAGCGGCTGGCGGCCCTCGGGCGGCTGGCCGCGGGGCTGGCCCACGAGCTGCGGAACACCCTGGCCGGCGTCGACGCGGGCCTGCAGGTCTTCGAGCGGGGTGAGCTGCTTCCGGCGGAAGAGCGCCGCGAGGTGACGCGGGAGATGCGCGCCCGGATCGAGCGGGCCCGGCGGGTGCTCGACGACGTGCTCGCCTGGGCCCGTCCCCCGCGCCTCGACCGGTACTGCTGGCCGGTGCCCGACCTGCTCGAGAGCTTCCGCGACGCCGTCACCGGGATCCCCGGGTCCGAGGGACTGGCCGTGGAGATCGGCGACACGACGCCGGTGGAGGAGGAACTGGTCCTCGTCGATCCGCTCCGGATCGGACAGGTCGCGGTCAACCTGCTGCAGAACGCGGCCCGGGCGATGGGGGGGAAGGGGACCGTCCGGCTCTCGGCGGCCCGGGAGGGGCGCTTCGTGGCGATCCGCTTCCGGGACCGGGGGCCCGGGATCGCCCCGGAGGTCCGGGAGCGGATCTTCGAGCCGTTCTTCACCACGTCCCCCGAGGGGACCGGGCTCGGCCTGCCGATCGCCCGCAGCCTGGCCGAGGCGCACGGCGGGCGGCTCGTGCTCGAGGAGACCGGCCCGCGGGGGACCACGTTCCGGCTGGACCTGCCGGCCTGCGGTGCGGCGCGGGAAGGGGAGTGAGCGATGGCCGGGGAACGGATCCTCGTCGTCGACGACGACCGCCTGCTCCGCTGGTCGCTGGCCCGGCGGCTGGCGGAAGAGGGATTCGAGGTCGGCGAGGCGGCCACCCTGGGGGAGGCGGAGGCGGCCCTCGAGGGGGAGACCCCGGACCTCGTGCTCCTCGATCATCGGCTTCCGGACGGCTCGGGTCTCGAGGCGATCCCGCGCTGGCGGGCCGATCACCCGGAGACCGCGATCGTGATGCTGACCGGGCACGCGTCGGTCGACCGGGCGGTACGCGCGATCAAGGCCGGGGCGTTCGACTACCTGGCCAAGCCGGTGGAGATCGAGGCCCTCCTCGCCGTGGTCCGGCGGGCCCTCGAGACGACCCGGCTGCGGCGCGAGCTGCAGCGTCTCCGGGAAGAGGCCCTGCACCGCCACGGCCCGGAGACCCTGGTCGGGAGTTCCCCGGCGATGCGCCACGTGCTGGCCCTGGTCGAGAAGGTGGCGGCCTCGCCGGGGACGACGGTGCTCCTCCTCGGGGAGTCGGGGACGGGGAAGGACCTCCTGGCGCGGGCCATCCACCTGGCGTCTCCCCGCGCCGAGGGACCGTTCCTCGCCCTCGACTGCACGGCGTTCCCGGAGACCCTCCTCGAGGGCGAGCTGTTCGGCCACGAGAAGGGGGCCTACACGGGGGCCCACGCGCGGCGCCGGGGCCTCCTCGAGCTGGCCGACGGCGGGACCGTCTTCCTCGACGAGGTGGGGGAAATGGGCCCGGGCGCCCAGGCGAAGCTGCTCCGCTTCCTCGAGGAGCGCACCGTGCGCCGGCTCGGGGGCACCCGGGACATCCCGGTCGACGTGCGGGTGATCGCGGCGACCAACCGGGACCTCGAGGCGGACGTCCGCGCGGGGCGGTTCCGGGAGGACCTCTTCTTCCGGCTCCAGGTCGTGCCGATCCACCTGCCTCCCCTGCGGGAGCGCCGGGGCGACGTGACGCTCCTCGCCACCCACTTCCTGGAGCGGTTCTCCCGGGAGCAGCGGAAGCGGCTCGAGGGGTTCGAGCCGGAGGCTCTCGCGGCCCTGGAGCGGTACGCGTGGCCGGGAAACGTCCGGGAGCTGCGCAACCTGGTGGAACGCCTGGTGATCCTGTGCGACGGGCCGCGCATCCGGCTCGCCGACCTGCCCCGGCACGTCCGCGGCGAGGGGGAGGCGGGGGGCGGCGACGGGGGGATCCGGCTCCCCCCGGGGGGCGTGCGGCTGGCCGACGTGGAGCGCTCCCTCGTCGAGCAGGCCCTCGTCCGGACCGGGGGGAACGTGACCCGGGCCGCCCGCCTGCTGGGGATCAGCCGGGACGCCCTCCGGTACCGGCTGAAGAAGCTGGGGATCCCCGGGTCGACCCGGGGAAGGGGGTGACCTATCCTTTTCCCCGTCATGAAGAGAACCCGTGCCCCCCTCGTCGTCGTCCTGGTCCTCGCCGCGCTCGCCCCCCTCGCCCTGGTGCTGGCGGCGGGGTTCCGGCCGGACACCACCTACCGGTACCTGAACGTCTTCCAGGAGGTCTGGTCCCTGACCCGCGCCAACTACGTGGAGCCGGTGGACGAGGCGAAGCTGCTGCGCGGGGCCTGGGAGGGGATGGCCCGCTCCCTCGACGCGGTCAGCGCGTGGCTGCCCCCCGGGGAAGAGAAGGTGCTGGCCGAGCCCCTCGGCCCGGCGGGACCGGGGCTCGAGCT
>JAMOQA010000081.1 GCA_027064265.1 Acidobacteriota bacterium | reverse complement strand
GGCGCGGGCGCTGGCGCCGCGGTTCGCGTACGTGCGCCGGCTGCTGCATCGCAAGTGGTTCGTGGACGAGCTGTACGACCGGGTGGTCCTCCGCCCGTTCTACGCCATCGCCCGCGGGATGGACACCTTCGATCGCTGGGTGGTCGACGGGGCGGTGAACTTCGCCGCCGCGGCCTCCGAGCTGACCGGGCAGGTGGTGAAGCTGTTCCAGGACGGGATCGTCCGGCACTACGCCCTGTGGCTGCTGGGCGGGGCGGTCGCGGTCCTGTGGATGATGATGCGCTGACGACGGCCGGGCCGGCGCGAGCCGGCCGGCAGGGAGCACGGATCGATGCCGGAGTTCGAGATCCAGGTCGTGTTGCCCACCCTGGTGCCGGCGGCGTACGGGCTGCTGCTGCTCCTGTTCACCCCCGCGCTGCGCGACGACCGGCGGTGGCTGTGGGCGGTCTCCCTCGGCGGGATGGCCCTCGCGGCGTTCTTCCCGGCCTGGCTGCTCTTCCGGGCCGGAGCCACCGGCGAGACGGCGGGGCTGCCGGGACGCCCGATGGTGGTGATGGACCCGCTGTCGCTGTGGCTCGACCTGCTGTTCGCCATCGCCGGGTTCCTCGCCCTGTTGCTCGTTCCCGCCTACCTGGACCGTGCCCGGGCGCACCGGCCGGAGATCTACCCGCTGATGCTGCTCGCCGTGGCGGGGATGACGATCCTGGTGGCGACGACCAACCTGGTGATGATCTTCCTCGGGCTCGAGGTCCTCTCGATCCCGCTCTACGTGATGAGCGGCCTCACCCGGGAGCGGGAGGCGTCCATCGAGGCGGCGTTCAAGTACTTCCTTCTCGGAGCGGTCGCGGCGGCCTTCCTCGTCTACGGGATCGCCCTGGTCTACGCCGCGACGGGGCATCTCGACCTGGGCGACGTCGCCACCGCGGCCGGGGCCGTCCTCGAGACCGGCGGGGCCCGGGCCGGGCTGCTGGCCGCGGGCCTCGCGATGATCCTGGTCGCCTTCGCCTTCAAGGTGGGAGCGGTGCCGTTCCATTTCTGGGCGCCCGACGTCTACCAGGGGGCGCCGACGCCGGTGACGGCCTTCATGGCGGTGGGGACCAAGGCGGCGGCCTTCGGGGTGCTCCTCCGCCTGCTGCCGGGCACCGCGGGCGCGGCGGAGGCCCTGGCCCGGCGGTGGCTCCCGGTGGTCGCGGCCCTCGCGGTGGCGACGATGGTCGGCGGCAACCTGGTCGCCCTCGTGCAGGTGCGCGTCAAGCGGATGCTCGCCTGGTCCTCGATCGCCCATGCGGGCTACCTGCTCCTCGCGCTCCTCGCGCCCCTCGCGATCGGCGCCCGGAACCTGCTCTTCTACCTCGTCGTCTACACCTTCATGACCATCGGGGCCTTCGCGGTGGTCTCGCTCTTCCAGGAGGAGGAGGGGGACGATGCCGACCAGCTGGACCGGTTCGCCGGCCTGTGGAAACGCCGCCCGCTCCTGGCGATCGCGATGGGCATCTTCATGCTCTCGCTGGCCGGGATCCCCCCGATGGGTGGCTTCACCGGCAAGTACGTCATCTTCGTCACCGCCCTCCGCACCGGGCACCCCGTGCTCGCCGCCGTGATGGGCCTCGCCGCGGTGGTCGGCGCGGCCTACTACCTGCGGGTGATCACGACGATGTTCCTGCGGGAGCCGTCCGGCGAGCTGCCGGCCGGGGTCAGCGTCTCGCTCGCTCCCGGGCTGGTCCTCGCCGTCAGCGCGGTGCTCACCATCGTCCTCGGGCTGGCGCCGGGCCTCGTGCTCGGGCCCCTCGGGGAGATCGCCTCCGGGATGATCGGGCCGTGAGCCTCGCGAGCTGGGTGCGGCGAGAATGGTCCGCCGTCGGCCTGGTGGTCGACGGACGGGACGAGCTGTTCCGCTGGGTCACGGAGCGGATGGTCGAGACCGGGTTCCTCGAGGACGCCGAGGGAGCCGTACGCCGGCTGGTCGAACGCGAGCGGATCATGAGCACCGCGATCTTCCCCGGGGTCGCGGTCCCGCATGCCCGCTGCCCGGACGCCAGGGGGGTGGGGATCTCCGCGGTGCTGCTCTCCCGCTCGATCGACTTCGGGGCGCAGGACGGGAAGCCGGTGAAGCTCGTCTTCACCCTCCTCGGTCCGCCGGAGGCGACCGCCGAGCACGTCCAGGCCCTGGGCGCCATCGCCAAGGTCGTCCGGGACCAGCAGCGCCTCCAGCGGCTCCTCGAGGCGCCGGACCTGGATTCCTTCCTCGCCGAGCTGACCGCCTGACCGCGTCCCGCGCGGGGGCAGGGGTGCTTTCTGGCGAACAACTGGCGCAAGCCGAGGGTGGCTTACTCCTTAACACCTACATGGTAATCCGGATGCCGGGACGGGGGGAGCGCGGCGTAGGATGGGCCGCGTCATGGGGCCGTGGAGGCCCCGCCGGTAGCGACCCGGGGCCATCCCGGTCCCGCGAAGGAGAAGAAGATGAGCGATTACGTGAAGGAGCTGATCGCCGAGGTGAAGGCCAAGAACCCGGCCGAGCCGGAGTTCCACCAGGCCGTCGAGGAGGTCTTCGAGTCCCTGGCCCTCGTGCTCGACCGTCATCCCGAGTACCGGGCCGCCCGGATCCTCGAGCGGATCGTCGAGCCCGAGCGGGTGATCATGTTCCGCGTGCCTTGGGTGGACGACCAGGGCAACGTCCAGGTCAACCGCGGCTTCCGCATCGAGATGAACAGCGCGATCGGCCCGTACAAGGGCGGCCTGCGCTTCCACCCGTCCGTCAACCTCGGCATCCTGAAGTTCCTCGCCTTCGAGCAGGTCTTCAAGAACGCCCTGACCACCCTCCCGATGGGCGGCGGCAAGGGCGGCTCCGACTTCGACCCGAAGGGCAAGTCGGACAACGAGGTGATGCGGTTCTGCCAGTCCTTCATGTCCGAGCTGTACCGCCACATCGGCCCGAACACCGACGTCCCGGCCGGTGACATCGGCGTCGGTGGCCGCGAGATCGGCTACCTGTTCGGCATGTACAAGAAGCTGGCCAACGAGTTCTCCGGCGTGCTGACCGGCAAGGGCCTCAACTGGGGTGGCTCCCTGATCCGGCCCGAGGCCACCGGCTACGGCTCGGTCTACTTCGCCGCCGAGATGCTCGCCACCCGCGGCGAGACCCTGGAGGGGAAGATCTGCCTCGTCTCCGGTTCCGGGAACGTGGCCCAGTACACCACCGAGAAGCTCCTCGAGCTCGGCGCCAAGCCGGTCACCCTCTCCGACTCCGGCGGCTACATCTACGACGAGGAGGGGATCACCCGCGAGAAGCTCGACTTCGTGATGGAGCTGAAGAACGTCCGCCGCGGCCGGATCAAGGAGTACGTCGAGAAGTACCCGAACGCCGTCTACACCCCGGTGGACCCGAACCTCGACTACAACCCGCTGTGGGACCACAAGGCCCACTGCGCGTTCCCCAGCGCCACCCAGAACGAGATCAACGGCAAGGACGCCCGGAACCTGGTCAAGAACGGCGTCTACGTGGTCTCCGAGGGCGCCAACATGCCGTCGAACCTGGACGCCGTGAAGATCTTCCTCGAGGAGAAGATCCTCTACGGCCCGGGCAAGGCGGCCAACGCCGGCGGCGTCGCGGTCTCCGGCCTCGAGATGTCCCAGAACTCCCTGCGCCTCTCCTGGAGCCGGGAGGAGGTCGACCGTCGCCTCCGCGAGATCATGAAGAACATCCACAAGGCGTGCGTCGAGAAGGCCGAGGAGTACGGCACGCCGGGCAACTACGTCAACGGCGCCAACATCGCCGGCTTCCTCAAGGTCGCCAACGCGATGATGGACCAGGGCGTGGTCTGATCGATCGCCCGACCGGAAGCACCAGACCTCTGAACGGGGCCGCCGCGGCGGCCCCGTTCCTCGTTTCCCCGGCGCCGTGCCGCTGCGCCCCTCCGGGAATCCGCGAGACGCGCAACCCGCAGGGGTCGAGCGTGCGAGGGCCCACGGTGCGAAGCACCGCCATGATGGTCACCCTGCGGGCGACCCGGGCGCAG
>JAMOQA010000080.1 GCA_027064265.1 Acidobacteriota bacterium | reverse complement strand
CGACCAAGACGTCGTCGAGGACGAGGGGCGGCGCCGGTCCCCGGCGGGCCACGTCGACGGCGAGGGCGAGGCGCAACGCGAGCCAGAGCTGCTCCCGGGTGCCCCGGGAGAGCTGGTCCGGGGAGAGCACCTCCCCCGACGGCCCGACGATCTCCAGTCCCTCGCCGTCCTCCCGGGGTCGGACCGCCGGGTGGCGGCCCCCGGTCATCCGGGCGAGCCACTCCGACGCCCGGCGGAGCACCGCCGGCTGGTGGCGCTCCCGGAAACGTCGCAGCGCCTCCCGGGCGAGGGCCTCACCGAGGGCCAGTCGCTGCCAGGCAGCGACCGCGTGGGCGAGGTCGGCCTCCACGCGGCGCAGTTCCTGCTCGAGGGCCGGGAGGTCCGCGTCCCCCTCGTGGCGGCGGCGCTCGGCCTCGAGGGCCCCGAGCCGGTGGTGGCGGTCGGCGACCGCCCCGTCGATCTCCGCGAGCCGAGCCTCGATCGCCGCGAGCTCGGCCCGGCGCGCCGCCGGGTCCCCCTCGGCGAGTTCGCGCGCGAGCGCGTCCCGGTCCCGGCCGGCGAGCAGCTTCTCCTCCTGGCGTTCCAGTTCCCGCAGGCGGGCATCGATCTCCCGCGCGCGCTCCCGGGCTTCCCTGTCGGCGGCGATCCGTTCCAGCAGCGTCGAGAGGGCGGCCGCCAGCGCGGGAAACGGGTCGTCCGTGTCCGCGTCGCCCGCCCCGGCCCCAGCCCCGGCCCGCCCGAGGAGTGCCTTCGCCGCCGCGCACCAGCGGGCGACCCGCTCGCGCCGGCCGGCCACGTCGGCCTCGAGCCGCGCGACCTCGGCCAGGGCGGCCCGGGCCTCCCGGGCGCGGTCGAGGAAGGCGACGAGACCGTCCATCCCGTCGAGCGCCGGGAGGCCGTGCTCCTGGAGGAAGGCCTCCCACGCGGAGTCCGCCTCCCGGACGGCCTCCTCGGCCCCGCGAACCGTTTCCTCGGCGAGGGTGCGCTCCCGGGCGGCCGCCGCCCGGCGCTCCTCTTCTTCCCGCTCGATCCCCGACCGGCGGCGGGCGAGGCCGACGGCCGCCCCGGCGAACACCAGCGCCGCGCCGAGAACGAGGGCCCCCGGCAGCGGGTCGTCCCCGGTGGCGAGGAGCCACGCGCCGAGGAAGAGGGCGATCGCCGAGAGCAGCCACGGCATCCGGTCGACGAGCGCGGTCCCGGCGCCGGGGGTGACCTCCCGCAGCGCGCGCTCCCGCTCCCGGGCGGCCTCGGCGGCGGCGCGGGCTTCCCGGAGCCGCTCGCGGGCCTCCTCCCGGGCCCGGGTCCGGCGCAGGGCCTCCTCCCGGAGCAGCTCCGAGGACGGCAGGGCCGCGAGCCGCTCCTCGGTCCACCCGCCCCCGAGGGCGGCGAGCAGTTCCCCGACCCGGGTCTCCGCCCCGACGAGGGCCCGCTCGAGCTCGGCTGCCTCGGCGCGGGCCGCCCGGGCGGCGGACAGCTCCCGCGCGAGCTCCTCCGCCTCCCCCGCCAGGGAGTGAAGGCGGTCGTCGAGGACGAGTTCCGCCCGCTCCCGGCGCAGGTCGTCCGCCGGTCCCCGGACCTCGGCCAGGCCGTCCACCGCCCGGAGGAACTCCCGCCGGACGACGAGTTCCTTCCGCTCCTCCTCGAGCCGCGCGATCTCCGCCGCGAGGGCCCGTTCCGCGCCGCGGTCCGCGGCCGCCCGGGCGGCCACCCTGAGGTCCCGGAGCCGGTCGGCCAGCTCGGCATGGCGCTCGAGAAGGCGCTTCACCCGGCAGTCCCCGCGGGGGAGGGCCAGCTCGCGGGCCCGCTCGGCGAGCTTCTTCGCGAGCTCCCGGGCACCGGCCCCCGCCCCGGTCAGGCCCGCCGCGAGGAGCTTCCCCTCGAGGGACTCCCCGCCCAGGCGCCCGATCTCGGCCATGTCCGCGAGATCGAAGAAGAAGACCCGCTGGAAGAGGTCGAGGGTGGCTCCCCCGAGCAGCCCGGCCAGGTCGCCGGCGTCCCCTTCCGTCCCGTCCGGCCGGAGGAGCCGGAAATCCCGCCGGTTCCCGGCGACCCGCTTGGCGAGGCGCCACCTGCCCCCCGGCCCGTCGAGTTCCAGTTCGCCGCCGGCGTCTCCGCCGCGCAGGGCGGGCAGGGGAGGGTTCACGCCCCGACCGGCCCACGGGGCGAACAGCATCCAGCGGAGGAACGCGAGGAGCGTCGATTTCCCGGCCTCGTTCGGGCCGGCGATCACCTGGACCCCCGGGGCCAGCGGCCCGAGGGAGAGCCCCCGGTGGATCCCGAACCCGTCGATCCGCAGGGCCCGGACCCGCACCGCGCCGGTGGCGGGCGCACCCTCCCGTGCCGCGGTCATGGCGAATCCTCCGCGCCGTCCGCGGCACCGTCCTCGTCCGCCGCGTCCCCGCCAACCAGGCGCGCCAGGACCGCGGCCCCCGCCTCCGCCAGCTCGGCGGCACCGGGCTCCGGGAAGGCCTCTCCCAGCACCCGGCGGACCGGCCCGAGCCTGGGCATCTTCCCGGCCACCTCCCGGGCGAACCGCGCCGCTTCCTCCGGGTCGGCCTGGAGCTCGGCGAGGAGGGTGGCCAGCTCCCCGGCCAGGTCGCGCCGGCCCGCCAGTTCCCGGGGATCGGCGGCGGGTACGAGGCGCAGGTCGGCCCAGGCGAGGTCTTCCGGGGCCGTCTCCCGGAGCTCGGCGAGCAGGTCCTCGGCCCGGCCCGGCGCCAGCAGCGGGGCCCCCACCTCGGCGACGCGCACCCGCGCCCGCGCGATCACCCCCCGGCCCTCGGCCGCATCCACGAGCTCGCCGCCCGCCGCCGCGAGGCGATCGAGCAGGCGGTCCGGGCCGGTGCCGGCGGACACCTCGAGATCGACCTCCTCGAACCGGACCCGGTCGAGGGGACGGAACTCGGCGTGGGCGACCCGGCCGTCCTCCACCTCGACCAGCATCCCGCCCTTCGCGCCGCGCTCGCTCGGCTTGAAGCTGCGCCCCTGGGTGTTGCCGGGGTAGACGATCCAGGTCCCGCCCTCCACGACGACCTGGCGCTGGTGCACGTGCCCGAGGGCCCAGTACCCGTAGCCGGCGGCGAGCAGGTCGTCGCGGGAGCACGGAGCGTAGGGGTCGTGCCCCTCGGTCCCGGCGAGGTTGGCATGGAGGAGACCGATCTCCAGGGGGCGCCCGCCCGCGGGGTCGGGGGGCGGGGGGGCGCCCTCCGGGAGCGGCACGGCGCCGGCGCGCGGGAAGCGGGCCGCCAGGTTGCGGGTCTCCCGGGGGCGGCCGTGGCTCGCGCCGTGGACGAGGGCGAGGGTCGCGCCGTCCCGCACCGCGGGGGCGGTGCCGGCCCGCCCGGCCGGGAAGAGGGTGACGCCCTCGATCGGCTCCGGGAGGATCGCCGCCGGGTCCTCCACCGGGTCGTGGTTCCCGAGGACCAGGAACGACGGGATCCCTTCCCGGGCCAGCTCGCCGAGGACGCGCCGCAGCCGGAGCGCCGCCCGCAGTCCCCGCTCGGGGCCGTCGTAGAGGTCCCCCGCGAAGAGCACGAAGGCGACGTCCTCGGCCCGGGCGATGCGTGCGATCTCGTCGAGGGCGCCGAGGGACGCGTCGCGGAGGCGCTCCGCCCACCCATCCCCACCGGGACCGCCGGGGAGGGAGCCGAGCCCCTCGAACGGGGTATCGAGGTGGAGGTCGGCAACGTGAAGGAAGCGGAACCGGGCCATCACGGCCAAGTGAACCAGCCCCGCGCCCCCGCGGCAACCGGGGCGACGCCGCGGCCTCCTCCCGCCCCACGGCCCCGCGCCGAGCCCCCCGTGGCCGGTCCCCGCGGCAACCACCGCGACCCCACCGCCTCCTCCCGCCCCGCGCCCGCGACTCCGACATCCGCGCCCAGCTCAACGCCATGTTCGAAGCCCGCTTCGAAGAGGAGGACTGATCAGACGGACACAAAGTTCTTGACGAGCGCCGGACTGACCAGACGGACACGAGTTTCTTGACAGGCGCCTCTTCCTACTCGATCTCTTCTCCGCCCTTTTC
>JAMOQA010000079.1 GCA_027064265.1 Acidobacteriota bacterium | reverse complement strand
CCTCGAAGGACCAGAACGCCTCCCAGGCGGTCTCGTCGTCCGGGAACCCGGCGGCCGGCACGTCGCTGAGGTCGACCCGCGAGACCATCAGGCCCGCCACGTCCCCCGGCCGCCCGGGCAGGGGCGCCTTCCACAGCAACCCGATCCCGTAGTGGTGGCCGAACTCCCCGACGTCCTCGTCCGCGCTGCCGTACTGGGCGAAGAGGGTCAGCGCCCGCACCGGTTCCTCGTCCGTCCCCCCCGCAGCCCAGAGCCGCTGCTCGAGGACCGCGTACGCCCCCGAGGTGCCGTCTTCGACGCCCCCGTCGAAGCGCTCGAGGGTCCCGGTCTCGTGCCAGCCGCCGACACCGAGAACGCCGCCGCCGCCTGCCTCCCACCGGACCTTGACCTCGGCGATGGCGAACCGCTCGTCCGGGGTGAGGGTGAGAGTCCGCCGGGCCAGGGGGCTGCGGTAGACGCCCGCACCGACCGACACACGGGGGGAGACCTTCACGAAGACGTTCACCCCCGGCTCCGGGTCCGGGTAGGTCGGCAGCGCCAGGATCGTCGGGCTGAACCCGGCGGACGAGTTCAGGAAGTCGCCGGCGGCCTCGAGGCAGGCGAACTCCGAGTTCGCGTCGACCCGCCCGACCTTGAGCCGCAGCCGCCCGTCCAGCAGTTCCTGCTCGAGCCAGAGCTCGTCGACCTCGGTGAACCGGTCCGCGTCGATGTTCGAGTAGGCCTGGATGTCGCCCGCGTCGAGGGAACCGTCCCGCCCCCGGTGGACGTGGAACCCGGCGTAGAAGGTGCCGCCCTTCCAGCCAGCCAGCTCGTCCAGGTCGAAGCTCGCCCCGACCTGCAGGAGCCACCGGGAGGTCCAGCGTTCCCGCACACCGCCGTCGACGACCCGGGAGGAGTCCCAGGCCAGGTGGGCCTCCGGGACGATGCCGTTCTCGTCGAGGCGCCCCAGCAGGCCGGCCGGGCCACCCCGCTCTTCGCCACCGGTCTCCTCGAACTCGCACCCCCCGCAGGCCCGCGCCGGGGAGCTCGCCGCGGCGTCCGCGGCCGCCGGGCCGGGGACGGCCGCCAGGACGGCCAGGGCCAGCGTTCGCAGGGAGTCCCGCACCGTTCGTCTTCTCATCGCCCGAGGTTCCTCCTCCATCCGGAAAGGGACGGGGGAGTCTACCTGCGACACTGTCGCATCACAACCCGCGCGCGGCGCCGCCCTCCACGGGCGCCGGCACGGACTCCGGGCTGTCCGGGTCCGGGCACGGGAAGGGCCGCGGCACCACCCGGCCCTCCGGGGGTGGCAGGCTCCCGTCCGGCCGCGGCAGGAACCGGCCGGCCAGCTCGTCCGCAAGGCGTCGGGCCTCGGCGAGCTGGGCCGGCGCCAGCTCCCCTTCCACCTTCGCCTGGTGCTCCGCCACGGCATCGCCGTCCCCGCCGCGCCGGGCCAGCTCGTACCAGGCCCACGCCCGGACCGGGTCGCGCTCGACACCGTGCCCCGCCGCCCGGAGGTCCCCGAGGCCACCGGCGGCGAAGGTGTTCCCCAGCTCGAGGGCGCGGGCGTACCAGCACCAGGCGCAGCGGTAGTCGACCGGGACCCCGATGCCGGCTTCGCAGGCCCAGCCGAGGTCGTTGGCGGCAGGACCGAACCCGGCGCGGGCGGCGAGGAGCAGCCAGCGCAGGCCCTCGTGCCGGTCGACGGGGAACGAGGCGAACATCGGGTCCTCCGCGGCCATGCCAAGGTAGAGGGACCCGAGGGAGTGCTGCGCCTGGAGATTCCCCATCTCCGCCGCCCGCCGCAACCAGTGCTCGCCGGCACGCACGTCGCGGGACACGCCGTTGCCCTGGAGGAACGCGCTGCCCAGGAACGCCATCCCCTCCGGGTTGCCCCCCTCCGCCGCCCGGCGCGCCCAGCGGACGGCCTCCCGCGGATCCCGCGGCACGCCTTCCCCGGCCAGGTACAGCTGCGCGAGCAGCACCATCGCCCGCAGGTTGCCCGCGTCGGCCGCCCGCCGTGCCAGCCGCGCCCCCGCCCGGACGTCCCGCGGCACGCCGAGCCCCTGGAGGTACTGGAGCGCCAGGTACCGCATCGACTCGGTACTGCCGGCCTCGATCCCCCGGTGGAACCAGCGGGCGGCCTCCCGGAAGTCGCGCCGTACCCCGAGCCCGTAGAACCAGCACGCGCCGACCAGGCTCGGCGCATACCGGTCTCCCTCCTCCGCCGCCAGGCGCCACCAGAGGTACGCCCGGAGCATGTTCCGCGGGTAGAGCCAGCCGTCCTCCCAGAGGCTGCCGTACTCGACGTAGCTGCTCGCGTACCCGGCGGCCACCCCCTCCCGCACCCAGCGGTCGATCTCCTCGAGGGTGATCCGATGTCCCAGGCGTCCCTGCCGGCCCGCCCGGGCCGCCTGGGCCAGGGCACCGGGCTCTCCCTGGTCCGCCGCCCGGCGGATCAGCGTGACCGCGCGGTCGACGTCCCGGGGCACGCCGAGCCCCTTCATGTACGCCTCGGCGAGTACCCGGAGGGCGTAGGCGCTGCCCTCGGCGGCCGCCTCCCGCACCAGGCGGATCCCCTGCTCCACGTCCTGCTCGACACCGCCGCGGCCGTGGAGCAGGAAGTACCCCCACGACGCCTTCCCCTCCGGCAGGCCGAGTTCGGCCGCGCGCCGGAACCACGCCGCGGCCCGCCGCTCGCCCTCTTCCACCGGCCCGGTCGTGGACTCCAGGCTGCCGGTCAGCTCCACCGCCAGGGCCAGGTCGTGGCGGGCCGCCCGCCGGACCCACCGGCCGGCTTCTTCCCGGTCCCGCGGAAGTACCCCGGGCGCGCCCTCCTGGAGCAGGAACGCGAGCCGGAGCATCGCCTCCTCGTGCCCGGCCTCGGCGGCCACCCGGTACCACCAGGCGGCGAACGCCCGCTCGGAGCGGTCTTCCCCGGCCTCGAACGACTTCCCGCAGGCGAAGGCCTCGTCCGGATCCGCGAGGAGGACCTCCGGGTCATCCCAGGGCGGGTACCCCCTGAGCCCGATGGCGATCAGGCCCTTGTCCGGGAGAGAGAGTTCGACGAACTCGAGGGCCCTGCGGGACGGTTCGTGTCCCCCCTGCGCGGCCAGGCGCAGGAACGCTTTCATCATCTCCACGACGCGGTGGAGGTTCTCCCGGGTCCACGGGAGGTCCCGCAGGGCGCGGAGATACCGCTCGATCCCCTTCCACCACGTCCGCTCCGGCGGCCACCCCGTGGTCGCTTCCGCGAGGAGGTGGGCGGCCCGTTCCTGGTCGACGGGCATGCCCCGGCCGAGGAACGCACACACCGCCAGCTCCAGTTTCGCCTCGGGCAGGCCGCCCTCCGCCGCGCGGGTGAGCCAGCGGATTCCTTCCTGCTCCTGGCGGGGACTGCCGACCCCATCGAGCAGTCGCACCCCGAGCCGGTATGCCGCCTCCGGGTCTCCCTCCTCGGCGGCCTCGCGGAGGGCGAGGTCGTGGTCGGCCAGGGGCGGAGGCGCCGCCGCCGGGAACGGTCCCACGGTGGCCCCGATCACCAGGACGAAGAGGAACAGCCCCGCCAGGACGCGGCGACGAGGCCGGCAGATCGTCGGGCGTGCGCGCATCTCTACTCCCCCCCTCCCGGGACCTATCCCAGGCGGTAGTGCTTGCGGACGGGCTCCAGGATCTTCCAGGTGCAGGAGAGACCGGCGGGGAAGGTCACGAGGTCTCCCTTGCCGATTCGGACCGGCTCCCCCCCGTCGGGGGTGACGACGACGTCCCCCTCGAGGAAGTAGCAGGTTTCCTCCGTGTCGTAGGTCCACGGGAACTCGGAGACGTCGGCCTCCCACGTGGGCCACGACCGCACGCCCAGCTCCGCCAGCCGCTCTTCCGACGGGTTCTTCTCGACGACGATCTCCTTCGCTGCCATCGCGACGCTCCTCCCGGGGGATTCCCCGCCCCGATTCTATCGCCCCGGCCGGGAGTCCCGGCCGTCCTTGCCCCCGGGGAGGCGTCGGGGGAGGATGGGGTCGCCGGGCCGGGCGCTTCCCCGGGCCGCCTTCGCCAC
>JAMOQA010000078.1 GCA_027064265.1 Acidobacteriota bacterium | reverse complement strand
AGTCCCCGGAGGAGGACTCCCCGCTGGCGTCGAGCTGCGGGACGACGTCGGGGAAGTCGGGTGGGGAGAAGTCGTACTCGGTGTCCGGCTGGGAGTTCTCGATCACCTCGCCCCAGCCGCTCTCGGGCCAGCGGTTGCCGTTCGGCGTCGTCACGATCACGTAGAAGTTCCGCTGGTCGCCGACGGTGAAGACCACCCGGCCGTCCTTGTCGGTGTGGTCCCGGGAGATCTCCATCACGATCGGGAAGGTGTCCCACTCGGACCCGAGCTTGACCTCGGCCCCGTCGATCGGCTGGTGATTGGCGTCGTAGACGGTGACGACCAGCGTCGCCGTCGGCCCGTTGAGCGCGGTCAGCTCGGTCGTCCCCCAGCCGTCGCCGCGCCAGGTGTGGGTCGCGGCGAGCTTGCCGCCCCACCAGTTCTCGTAGCTGTAGTCGATGCGGGGGCCGACCGGCTCGAAGTTGACCCAGCGGTGTTCCAGCTCGTCCCAGAACGAGTTCCACACGTGATCGTTGGCGTGGGTCTCGGTGTTGACCATCGGCAGGAGGGCGGCCCGGGAGGCGGCCATCGTCAGGTCGCCCCACTCCCCGCAGTTGCCGTCGGTGTGGTAGTAGATCGTCACCGGCTGCACCGGCCGGCAGCCGTCCTTGTCGCCGAACGGCCCGATCGACTGGCGCACCCAGTCGGAGACGAGCCCGAGGGCGCCGTTCGCGGGCCCCGTCGTGTCCTTGAGGTGTGCCCACATCACGGTGGCCCCCGCGAGCATGTCCTTGAGGACCGGGCAGTCCTCGTCGCGGGTCCCGTCCCAGTCGACGTCGCACTTGCCGCCGAACTTGTTGTCCGCGCCGTAGAAGAACCACCGCCGCCAGAACTTGCCGGTGGGCGGATCGGCGGGCGTGCCGCCGGAAGAGCACTCCGTCGGGTCGATGTAGGTCGGGAACTCGTCCGACCCGCGGGGATGGAGGATGTACCAGTAGTAGTACTCCCTCGGGTACTCGACGTCCTCGTAGACCGTGCCGTCGCGTTCCACGTCGTAGCGGACGGTCGTCCAGTAGTCGCCCCCCTCCGCCGCCGAGCCGTGGTCGACCACCTCGACGTAGGGAAGGTACGGGTCGACCTCGTAGGGGTAGGTCGCGCTGTCCTCGATCAGCTGGTCGTTCCAGTCGCCGGCCTGCAGATCCGTGGGGGAGACGTGGGCGACCAGGAACGCGGTCTCGTCGACGTACGGGTCCTCGGCGTCGAGGACGAGCTGGGCGAGCCGGTCCTGGGTCGCCGCGTCGAGGCGGGCGAGCTGGTCCTCGAGCTCCTTCTGGAGCCACGTGGGGGCCCGGTCGACCGCCTGCCGGGCCGAGGACGTCAGCGGGTCGCCGGGCGTCTCGGGCACGAGGGACTCGCTGGAGCGATCGAAGGTGACCCGGGCGCGGGCGCCGGGCGCCAGGCGCTCGAAGACCTCCTGCTCGTCGACCAGCTCCCAGGCGGGGTCGTCTCCCCGGGGGCCGTACGGCGCGAGGGGGCCGGTGAGCCCCGCACCCCGGGGACGGGCGACCGTCCTCGAGGTCGCGTCCACCGTCGGGAGCGGCAGGGGCACCTCGGCGGCGGTCCCGGTGACGCCCCGCTCGGGCGGGGCGGGAGGCGCCGCCTCGGGCGCGGCGAGCCCGGTGACGGGCAGGGTCGCGAGAACGAGGGCGACGAGGCAGGAGCGGACGACTCCGGTACGCGCGATCGGCATGTGAGAATCCTCCCCGCGGAATGAACTCCGTGGCGTCCGCCAAGGTACGGGGAGGAACCGGCTTAGACGAGCTGAAATACCGGTACGTCAGTTGCCGGAGAGGAACCGCCGGGCCGCGAGCCCGAGGGCGGTCGCTCCGGCTGCCAAGGGAAGGAGGGCGAGGGAGACGAGCACGGCAGTAGTGCGGGAGAGGCCGCCCGTCGCCGCCGCGACCTCGTCGAGGAGCAGCCCGGTGGTCACCGCGGCCGCGAGGGCGACGAGCCCGATCGCGGGCCGGACGGGCCGGGGCCCGACGAGGCCCGCGGCGAACGCCCCGGCGAGGGCGGCGCCCCCGAGGAGGCCGATCACCGGGACCGGACCCGACGCGAGGAAGCCGTGGAACGCGGCGGCGAGCCCGCAGGCCGCCACCGTTCCCGCCGCCACCAGGGGGGCGGCGAGGAACCGCTGGAGCGGATCGATCGCGCGGCGCGCCATGGGCCGAATCCTACATGATCCGGGCCGGTGCGGTGCGGGGCCGGCCGTGGACGTTCCCCCGGGATGCCCTGCCCGGGAAAAAGGAGAAGGGCCCTCCGGGGAGGGCCCTTCGCTGGAACGGGAGCGCGGGTCGCGGGACGGCCCGTCCCCCCTGAAAGGAGTGATGCGGCGATCAGTGGACGACCTCGAGGGAGTCGCGGGCCATGCCGACCCAGAGCACCAGGTTGACGAGGCGCCGGAGCAGGTCGCCGGCCGGCTCGCCGGCCTCGAGCCGCTCGGAGTAGTCGGCCAGTCCCTCGTAGAGCACGATCTGCGAGCCGACCAGCAGGTCTTCCTCCTCGTCGGCGAAGACGCTGACCCGGAAGACCGGCAGGTCGTCGAAGGTGGCGAGGACGTAGCCCCGCGGGGTGCGCCAGCCGATCATCAGGTGGAGCGCCCCCGGCATCACGACCTCG
>JAMOQA010000077.1 GCA_027064265.1 Acidobacteriota bacterium | reverse complement strand
AGGACCCCGACGACCCGGGCGGCGACGATGATGTCGCCGTGGTTGATCGGACGCTCGCTGATCACGCAGATGTCGAGGGGATCCCCGTCTCCCTTCCCGGCCTCCGGCGTCAGTCGACCGACCCGGTCGCCGCAGAACGTCCGCGGGATGAAGCCGTACAGGGCGGGCGGCGTCGACGTCGTCCGCTGGGGACGGTCGACCCGCAGGTATCCCGTCCGCTTGTCCGTCTCGAACTTGACGAGGTCGTAGGGCGTGATCTCGATGTAGGCCTCCACGACCTCCGGTGCTCGCTCCCCCGGCTCGAGCCCGTGCCAGGGATGGGGACGCCAACGGTAGAACGGTTTCGGGAAGGCCATCGTCTCCTCCCGGGAAATCTCCCGCGAACCCCTATTCTACGAGCCGGTTCCCCCGGCAGAACGCCTCGATGGTGGAGCGAACGTCGCTTGCCGGCACCGCGAGGGCTCGTCGGCAGGCCTCCCCGGCCCCGGCCTCGTCGCCCAGCGCGAGCGACGCCATCGCCACGCCGAGCCACGCCCGGTCCAGGTCCGGCCGGATCTCGAGGGCGCGCCGGTAGCAGGCGAGCGCGTCCGACGGGCGGCCGGCCTTGAGGCGACGGGCCCCCGTGTCCAGGGCGAGCACCAGCGAGCCGGGATCGAGAGCGTACGCCTTCTCCAGCCACGGGAGGATGGCAGGCGACCGGTCGCAGCGGAACAGCACTCCCGCCGCCAGGCCCAGGTCGCGCCGGTTCCAGGGTTCCCGCCGGAAGACCTCGCGGGCCGCGGAGACGGCCGACGGGCAGTCGCCCCGGCTCCATGAGGCGAGGGCGCGGGCCAGGGCGCGCTGGCCGGACAGGTGCTGGACCGCCGTGACCGCACCGGCCACCCCGAGGACGGCCAGGAGCACCGGTACGACCCGGTGCGTCCCGCTCCCCCCGGCCCCCCGGTCGGGCCGGTTCCTCGCCGCCAGGCCCCACCCGCTGCCCGCCAGGAAGAAGCCCAGGAAGGCGCTGGCCGGGGACTGGAACGGGAAGCTCGCCAGGGAATGGACGAGGAGACCGGCGACGCCGGCCGTCACCGCCACCCGCCAGGCGAGGACCTCCGCCTCTTCGTGTTCCCCGGCGGCGGCCCGGGCGGACAGCAGCCCCCCCCCCGCGAGCAGGAAGAGCAGGGCGGCGGCCGCGGGAAACCCGAGTTCCGCCGCCCACTCCAGCGGATCGCAGTGCGCGTGGTCCGGGCGTTTCTCGAGGCCGTACCCGGGGGTCGGCCGGCGAGCAGCGTGCCAGTCCGCCCAGGCCACCCGGAAGCGGCCCGGGCCGACGCCGAGCACCGGGTGGGCCAGGGCCATCGCCCAGGTGTTCTCCCGCAGCGCCCTTCGAACGTCCAGGCTTCCCTCCTCGCCCGAGACCGCCAGCGCGAGGGCCCGCCCGACCGACGGCAGGGGCTCGATCCGCCGGACCGGCACGAGGGCGCCGACGATCGACCCCGCGAGGAGCGCCACCAGGAGCAGCCGGGCCGCGGCCCCGTTCCACGCCGGCCTCTCCGCCCGGCGGGTGGCGATCGCGCCGGCCAAGCCGGCGAGGAGCGCCGCGGTCGCCGCGACCCACCCACCCCGGCTGCGGGTCGCCAACAGGAAGGCGGCTCCCGACGAGGCCGCCAGCACGAGGAGCAGCCGGCCGCCCCGCGACCGAAGGACACCCGCGGCCGGCACCAGCAGGGCGAGGAGCGGCACGAGGGCCTGGGCGGCCACGTTCCGGTTGACGAAGGGACCGGCCGGCGGGCGCGCCACGGGCAGGCCTTCCCAGCCGAGCCAGGCCTGGGCCAGCCCGGCGAGGGAAGCGAGCAGGAGGGCCCCCGCCGCGGCCGGGGCGAGGACCCGCGCCGTGGCGGCGGGGGCACGCCGGAACGTCGCGAGACCCACCAGGAAGGCCGCGAGCAACGTCACGAGGGGGAGCGCGTCCCGCAGGACCGCCGGCCCCTCGGGCCCCGGGAGGAACCGGACCACGCCGAGAAGGAGGGAGGCAAGGGGCACGAGGACCAGGGCGACTGCCCGGCCGGGCACGGCCACCCCCCCGCGCCGCCCGCCCGCCGCCGACGCGGCAACGAGGAGGAACACCCATGGACCGCAGCCGACCAGGAGCGCCAGCCGGGCGGCCCGGCCCGGCCGTTCCAGCCCGGGCACGATGGCGAGGACCAGCAGGACGAGGAAGGCGGCAAGAACCGGGCCCGCCCACGCGGACACGGGCGTCTCTCGCCTTCTCGCCCGCTTCCCTGCCGCCATCGTTCCTCCTCCGCGGGATCATCCCATCCCGCGGGGAAGACGGTCAAAGCCGGGCGAGGAGATCGACGAGCAGGTTGCGGAAGAACTCCTGCTGGAACAGCCAGGCGAGGACCAGGCCACCGAGACCGAGCAGGCCGGGCAGGAGGGATCCGCCCCGCCCGCCGCTCCGGCCGGGCTTCTCCGTCGTCGCCACCCGGGCAGCCGCCTCCTCCGCCTGGCGGGCGAGCCGCTCCCGGCGGAGCCGGTCGCCCTCCTCTTCGAGCACCTGGTCCAGGTCGCGCGTGACGTGCTCGGCGCTGTGGTACCGCCGGTCCACCGGGGCCAGCAGGCGGCGGAGGATCTCGACCAGCCCGGGGGGAACGTCCTCGAGGGGCACGCCGCGGAACGGGTCACCGCTCTCCGGTATCGGCGCGGCGAAGAGCATCTCGTAGAGGATCGCCCCGAGGGCGTAGAGGTCGCCGGCATGGGACCGCCGCCCTTCCGGGGCGGCGTACCAGTTCCGCTTCGGCTCACCCCGGTAGTGCTCCGGCAGCCCGAAGTCGGTGACGCGCACCTTCCCCTCCGCGTCGAACAGCACGTTCGAGGGACGG
This sequence comes from Acidobacteriota bacterium, assembly GCA_027064265.1. Classification (GTDB taxonomy): domain Bacteria; phylum Acidobacteriota; class Polarisedimenticolia; order J045; family J045; genus JAMOQA01. Next base: position 1,194 of record JAMOQA010000077.1, on the reverse strand, counting down.
AGGTTGCCGTGAACGATGTCGTGGCGCGCGGCGTAGGCAAGGGCGAGGGCCACCTGCTTGCCCACCTTGACGACCTCCCGCCAGGGATGCGCCTTGACCAGCCGCTCCCGCAGGTCGCCGCCGGGAAGATGCTCCATCAGCATGATGAAGCTGTCCTCGCGCTCTCCGACGGCGAAGATCCGCACGATGTTCGGGTGCTCGAGGCGAATCAGCTGGCGAACGGTGCGCAGGGCCTCCGCGTCCTTGACGTACCGCTTGACGACGATCCGCTCCCCCGAGGGTCCTCCCTTGCGCACCAGGTAGACCGACCGGCGATCATCCTGCCGGATCACGTCGAGCAGCTCGAACCGTCCCGAGGCCCCCAGGGCGCTCGCCGCGCCGCGCCGGACCCGGTCGTCGATGTGGCGCCCCTCGAGGGCGTTGACCAGTGCCTCGCGGAAGGCGCCGGCATCCTGGTACCGCCGGGAAGGGCTGGGCGAGAGGGCCCGTTCGAGGATCGGCCGGAGGTTGTCGGGGATACCGGCATCGGGAGCGATCCGGCCCGGCGCCGGCGGGAGCTTCCCCGCGAGGATCCGGTGCAGGATGACGCCCATCGAGTAGACGTCCGCCTCCGGCCCGACCTCGTCGAAGGACGTCCGCTGCTCCGGGGCCATGAAGGCGCGGGTGCCGAGGGCGGTCCGCGTCTCCGGCCCCGTATCGTCCGCTTCCCCGGCGGCGCGCCGGACCGCCGCGATCCCGAAGTCGGACAGCTTCACCTGCCCCCGGCGGGAAACCAGGATGTTCGCCGGTTTCACGTCCCGGTGGATCACCCGGTTCCTGTGGGCGTACGCGAGGCCCCGGGCCGCCTGGAGCAGGATGGCGAGGGCGCGTTCCCGGCCCAGCTTGCCCCGGCTGAGCAGCACCTGGAGCGTGTCCCCCTCGATGAACTCCATGACGAAGTAGGGCCCGCGGGGGGAGTTCCCCTTGTCGATCACCTGGACGACGTTCGGGTGGTTCAAGCGGGCGAGGACCCGCGCCTCCTGCTCGAAGAGGCGCACCATTTCCTCCTGCTCCAGGTGCTCGTGGCGCAGGATCTTGACCGCCACCCGGCGATCGAGGGAAACCTGTTCCGCCTCCCACACCTCCGCGAAGCCGCCCCGCGCGAGGAGGCGGATCATCCGGAGTCCCGGAAACTCCTCCGGCCCGGGGACGTTG
>JAMOQA010000076.1 GCA_027064265.1 Acidobacteriota bacterium | reverse complement strand
AGGCGAAGCGACCCACGAGACCGAGGCGACGGTTCGCCGCCGGCCGATCGTGCAGCAGTTCCTCGCGTCCCACGGCCGCTCCCGGGGAGCGCGCACCTACGAGGTCCGGGAGCTGGACGGCCGCACCCACCGGGTCCTCGGCTCGTTCGCCTCCACCCGCCACTCCTGGGGAGTCTTCGCCGAGGTCGACGAGGCGCTGGTGCTCGCGCCGGTCCACCAGCTCGCCCGAGACATCGCCTTCGGGGCGCTCCTCGCCGCCGGTCTCGCCGTGGTCGCCGCCCTGGTGCTCGGAATGGCGATCTCCCGGCCGATCACGGTCCTCGCCGGGATCGCCCAGCGGCTGCAGGCAGGAGACTTCTCGGTGCGGGCGGGACGGAGCCGCATCCGGGAGATCGACGCCCTCGCCCGCGGCTTCAACCGGATGGCCGAACGGATCGGCAACCTGGTCGAGGGCTTCCGCACGGCGGCGCGCGAAGCGAACAACATGTTCCTCGGCACGATCCGGGCCCTCGCCGAGGCGATCGATGAGAAGGATCCCTACACCAAGGGACATTCGATCCGCGTCAACCGCTACGCGGTGATCATCGGCCGTTACATGGGGCTCACCCGGGAGGAGATCCGGGCGCTGCACGTCTCCTCGCTCCTCCACGATGTCGGCAAGATCGGGATCGACGACGCGATCCTCAAGAAGCCGGCCGCCCTGACCCCGGAGGAGTACGAGGTGATGAAGACCCACCCGGAGCGGGGCGCGAAGATCATGAGCCGGATCCCGCAGATGAAGGACATCATCCCGGGAATGCGGTTCCACCACGAGCGCTGGTCCGGCGGCGGCTATCCGCTCGGGCTCAAGCGGGAGGAGATCCCCCTCCAGGCACGGATCATCGCCGTGGCCGACACCTTCGACGCGATGACCACCGACCGGCCCTACCAGAAGGCGTTCTCCGTGGAGGAGGCCGTCGAGCGCATCAACAACCTGAAGGGGGTCCAGCTCGACCCCCAGGTCGTGGCCGCGTTCAACCGGGCCTACGAGGCCGGGGAGTTCGACGACGTCGGCGAGGTGGTCCGGGCCTCCCGGGGCGGCGATCCGACGCCCCCCCCGGCGCCGGCGGAGGCCGTCTCGCGGCCGCCGGGGGTGGGCCAGCGCTGACCGCCGGCCGGGTCATTCGTTCACGTCGCGGACCTCCTCCCAGGGAAGTTCCCGCCCGCCCCGCAGCATGACCAGCACCCAGTTGACCCGCTCGTGGCGGCGGGCCTGGATCGCGCCGCGATGGCGCAGCAGGAGGCGCTTCTCCTCCACCAGGACCGGGATCGCGTCCGCCCCCCGCATGTGGGCGTAGGCGAGCAGCGGCACGAGGGACCTGCCGTGGCGCTCCCGGTAGAACGCCAGGATCGCGTCCGCCGCGTGGGGCGACCGGGAGTAGCGGGCGAGGGCCCGGGCGGCCTCCTCCCGCGCCCGCAGCAGGCCGGGGGCGCGGTAGAGGTCGTCGGAGAGGAGCGAGACCAGGAAGGGGGTGGCCCGGTCACTGCCGATCTGCCCGAGGGCCCGCGGGATCCGCCACGCCTGCTCCGGTTCGAGCCGACCGAAGAGACGGCGGAGCGGTTCCACCGCCCGGGGGTCCCGCAGGTCGCCGAGACGCTCCACCGCCAGGTCGACCTCCTCGGGCGTGCCCTCCTCGAGGAGCCGGATCCAGGGGTCGGGATCGGTGCCGTACTCCGCCACCAGCCGGATCCCGTGGGCACAGGCACGGAGCCGGTGCTGGAGGGCCGGGGCGGGGAACTCCGCGGCCATCCGCTCGAGGGAATCCGCCGCGCCCACCGGCGCCGCGAGGGGCAGGATCCGCAGGATCTCCTCGGAGAAGGGACCGATCCCGCGCCGCGCGTCCAGTTCGTCGCGCAGCCGCTGGAGGGCGCAGGGGACCGCCCGCGGATCCCGCCGCCGGAGCAGCTCGAGCGCCGCCTGGATCCCCAGGTCGTGATCGGGCGCGCCGCTGCAGACCATCAGGAGGGCGTCGTTCGCCCGGGCCTCGTGGATGTGACGCAACCCGTCGACGGCCAGGGAGCCGAGCCTGGACCGGCCCTTCAGCGCTTCCTCGAGAAGGGTCGGGATCGCCGCCGGGTGCCGACTCCGACCGATCGCCTGGAGCAGGAGGGGACGTTCCGCCTCGTTCGCCCTCTCGAGCGCGTCGAGCAGGGCGCTGGTCGCCTCCTCGTTCCCGACCAGCGCCAGCGACCAGATCGCCCGGGTCTTCACCGGCGAGGGACGGGGCGAGCGGAGGATCCGCACGAGGCTCGGCACCGCGCGCCGGATCCGCATGTAGCCGACCCCCTCGGCGGCCGTCTCGCGCACGGTCGGGTCCCGGTCTCCCAGCGCCTGCACCAGGCGCTCCCGGGCCCGGGGATCGCCGATCCGGGCAAGGGCCTGCAGGGCGCCTCGCCGATCCGAAGGGAGGGACTGCCGGGACCAGGCGAGCAGGAACGGCACCGCCTTGGTGTCGCACACCGTGCCGAGGGCCGCGAACCCGGCGAGGCGGGACTTCCTCGCCCGGCGCGGGATCTCCCGCTCGAGGACCGGGATCGCTTCCCGGCCCATCAGTCCCGCGATGTAGTCCACGGCGGTCATCTGTCCGTCGAACTTGACGAGGGCGTCGCCACTCCGCATCGCGGCGACGAGGGCCTCTTCGCCCTTCCCGGCGAGGGCGAGGGCGTAGAGGATCTCCTGGCGCGGCGCGCCGGACTGGTGGGAGAGCTCCTTTTCGAGGATGGGAATCGCCCGTTCCCCACCGAGCGCACCGAGCAGGTAGATCATCACCGGCCAGGTCGTGCGGGAACGGTGCTCCAGCTCGGACACCACGAGAGGCAGGGCACGGGGACCGACGGCCAGGATCCCGTCGACGGCCCGTTCCCGCTCCTCGGGACTGGCCGGGTTGCGGATGGTCTCGATCAGGCGGCTGACCCGCCGCACGACGGCGGGAGGTGGAGCGGGCATCGTCGCCGTGCTCCCCGGGGTGGGAGCGGGCACGGCGGGCGGGGCCGCGGTCCCGGGGAGCGAGGCGAGGAGGGCGAGGCAGAGAAGTGGGCCCGGTGTTCTCATGGCGCTCGCCCGGACGGTAGCAGAGGGGCGGGGGGCAGGCAAACTTCGGAAAACAGGGGCGCTTCATGGGGTTTCGGCCTCGTCGGTCCGGGAGGGCCCGCTTTTCCCCGCTCTTGGCTTTCGCTGTGTATTTGGTAAACTGGAGCCGTCTCGCGAGGAGGTGGGCCATGGCGCTGACGCGGAGGCAGAAGCAGATCCTGGACTTCATCAAGGAGTTCATCGAGAAGAACGGCTACTCCCCGAGCCTCGAGGAGATCGGCCGGCACTTCAATCTCTCGTCGGTCGCGACCGTCCACAAGCACGTGACGAACCTGGTGCGGAAAGGGCTCCTGCGCCGCACCTGGAACCAGAACCGTTCCCTCGAGGTCGTCAGCGACGACGAGGCGCCCCGGGCGGTGGTGATCCCACTGGTCGGTCGAATCCCGCCCGGTCGTCCCGTCGAGGCGGTGGAGTTCCCCGAGCAGGTCGAGGTCCCCGCCTGGCTGATGGGGCGCGGGCACACGTACGCGCTGCTCGTCGTCGGGGACGCGATGATCGACGAGCACGTCCTCGACGGGGACTGGGTGATCATCGAGGAGCGGCGCCATGCCGAGAGCGGGCAGCTCGTCGTGACCGTCGTCCACGGCGAGGACGCGACGATCCGCCGCCTGTACCGGGAAGGCGAGACCGTGCGCCTGGTGCCGCCGAACCGGGCCTTCGAGACGACCGTCCTGCCCGCCGACCGGGTGGAGGTGCGCGGCGTCGTACGCGGCGTGATCCGCCGGATGGCGGTCTGAGCCGCGCCGGCGCGCGCCGCGGGGGCGGTCCCGTGTCCCCTTCGTTCCGCTCCCGGATGCGGCGGTTGCTCGCCGCGGGGGAGCCGCGGCCCTGGTGGAGTCCCTACCGGGAGGAAGACCTGGTCGGCCCGCTCGCCGAGACGCTGGCCGGCGACCCGACCCGGCACGTGCACGTTGCCCAGTGCGTCCGGGACGTGGAGATGGGGAT
>JAMOQA010000075.1 GCA_027064265.1 Acidobacteriota bacterium | reverse complement strand
AACCCTTGCCGAGCAGGTTCTTGACGATGATGTTCCCGTACTTCTGCGGGTTGTTGCTCGCCCCCACCACCGCGATCCGGATCGACTTGTCGCGGAGCAGGTCCATCACCTCCCGGGGGTGCGGATCGGGCAGGTTCGCCATCGGTACCTCCTCGTGTCGTGGCCGGGTCCGGGCATCGCCAGCCCGGCTCCTAACCCGGTGGTGCACAAGTATTAGCTCGATCCCGGCGGCCCGCCACCCGACCCGGTGACGGGACGCCTCCCGGGGACTACACTTCCCGTCCCACCCGTCGGAGGCCACGCGATGAAGACCCGGATCGAGACCGACAGCCTGGGAGAGGTCCAGGTTCCCGCCGACCGGTACTGGGGCGCCCAGACCCAGCGCTCCCTCCAGAACTTCCCCATCGGGGGACACCGCTTCCCCCGCCCGATGATCCGCGCCCTCGGCATCGTCAAGAAGGCCGCCTGCCTCGCCAACAGCGAGCTCGGGCTCTTCGACGACGAGAAGAAGGTGCGCGCGATCCTGCAGGCGGCGGACGAGGTGATCGAGGGGAAGCTCGACGACCACTTCCCGCTGGTCGTCTGGCAGACCGGCTCCGGCACCCAGTCGAACATGAACGCCAACGAGGTGATCGCCAACCGGGCGATCGAGATCCTCGGCGGCGAGATCGGTTCGAAGAAGCCGGTCCACCCGAACGACGACGTCAACAAGTCCCAGAGCTCCAACGACACGTTCCCCACGGCGATGCACATCGCCGCGGCGGAGCAGACGGTCCACGAGCTCCTCCCCGCGCTCCGCTACATCCGGGACGCGCTCGCGAAGAAGCAGGAGGAGTTCAAGGACATCATCAAGATCGGGCGGACCCACATGATGGACGCGGTCCCCCTCACCGTCGGCCAGGAGTTCTCCGGCTGGGTCGCCCAGCTCGACCAGGCGATCGCCCGCGTCGAGGCGATGCTGCCCCAGGTCTACGAGCTGGCCCTCGGGGGCACGGCGGTCGGCACCGGGCTCAACACCCACCCGAAGTTCGCCGAGACCGCCGCGAAGCACGTGGCGGAGATCACGGGCCTGCCCTTCGTCTCCGCGCCGAACAAGTTCGCCGGCCTCGCCTCCCACGACCCGCTGGTCGGCCTGCACGGGGCCCTCAAGGCCGCCGCCAGCGCCCTCTTCAAGATCGGCAACGACATCCGGCTCCTCGGCTCCGGACCGCGCTGCGGCCTCGGCGAGCTGCTCCTGCCCGCCAACGAGCCGGGCTCCTCGATCATGCCGGGGAAGGTCAACCCGACCCAGGCGGAGGCGCTGACGATGGTCTGCGCCCAGGTGTTCGGGAACGACGTCGCCTGCGGGATCGGCGGGATGAACGGCCACCTGCAGCTGAACGTCTTCAAGCCGGTGATCATCCACAACGTGCTCGAGTCGATCCGGCTGCTCTCCGACGCCGCCCGCTCCTTCACCGACCGCTGCGTCGTCGGGATCGAGGTCAACCGGGAGCGCGTCGCGGAGCTCGTCGAGAAGTCCCTGATGCTGGTCACCGCCCTGAACCCGGTGATCGGCTACGACAACGCGGCGAAGGTGGCGAAGAAGGCCTACGCCGAGGGCCTGACGCTCAAGCAGGCCGCCGTGGCGCTCGGTCTCCTGACCGAGGAGGAGTTCGACAGGCACGTCCGGCCCGAGAAGATGATCGGCCCCTCCCTCGGCTGATCCCGTTCCCGTCGGATTCCCGCGGCGCCCCGGCCCCCGGCCGGGGCGCCGGCATACTGCCTACGGGCAGTCGGCGGGGTCGACGTTCTCCCGGGGGGTGCCGTCCGAGCGGCGGCCCCAGGGGCCACCCGCCGCACAGCCCAGGTCCCGGCCCCGCACCAGGTACGTGTACGACGAACCCACCCCGGGCTCCGACGGGTCCTCGAACTCCGTGTCCGACCGGTCCGCGTCCAGGTCGTTCACGCACTCCCCGTAGTCCCCCGACGAGAGCGATCCCGCGTCACCCCGCAGCACGTCGTACACGTCCGCCCCGTCCACCGGACCCCACGTCATCCGCGACTTCGATCCCGCCGCGAACACCAGGTCACCGATCTCCGGCGGCGTCCGCGCTCCCGCGTCCGCCGGCGCGCAGTCCTCCCCGTCCGGCTGCCCGTCCCCGTCCCAGTCCTCCGCGCACGCGTCCCCCCGGCCATCCGCGTCCGCGTCCTCCTGGCCCGGGTTCGCCACCAGCGGACAGTTGTCCGCAAGCTGCTCCACCCCGTCACCGTCCACGTCGTACGGGGACACCAGGATCACCTGGGAAAGGGAGCTGTCCCGTCCCACGGAGGAACTGATCGCCAGCTCGCGGAGCCCGTCTCCGTTCAGGTCCGGGAGGCTCATCGCGCTGATCCACGCCTGCTGGGCCGGACCGTAGACGATCACGTCCGGGTCCTCGACGGCAAGGTCGACCACGTCGGGGAACGGCGCCGTCCCGTACAGGACATGGATCTCGCCGCAGTCCTGCCTCGCATTCCCGGGGCCGTCCCCATCGGGCGCCGAGATCACCAGGTCGGGCAGGCGTTGCCCCCGCACTCTCCCGGCCGCCAGCGTATTCCCCGTCGAGTCCCCGATCTGCGTCGGGTAGCTCGACCCGTCTCTTCCCCACACCACGGAATCCGTCCAGTCCCGGAGATCGACCAGCGGCGGGAGCCGGCCCTCGATGCTCAGGCGTCTCACTTCCCCGGCGTTGTACCGGGTCTCGTCCGGTCCATCCGCGAGGGGCGCGCCAAGCACCAGCTCGTTCCGGAAGTCTCCGTCCAGGTTGGTCACCAGGAGCCCCCGGTTCCGCGCCGCCTGGTCCTTCGCGTCCGGGCCGTCGATCTCGCTGTCCGCGGATTCCGCCAGCAGGTCGATCTCCGGTGGCCAGGACGCACGGCCGTAGAAGACGTAGACCTTGCCACTGTCTTCCCTGGCGCCCTGGTCGCCGTCCGCGTACGGGGCTCCCGCGAAGATGTCGGCGTACCCGTCGCCGTCCTGGTCGGCCACGGCGAGCGAGGTCCCGAGATACTCCTTCGCCCGGCCGCGGATGGTAACGTCGGCCTCCCCCTCCAGGAGGTCGATTTCCGGTGGCCAGTCCTTCCTCCCGAACAGGACGTACACCTCGCCGCCGTACCAGGCCCCCGAGCTGTCCGGCACCATCCGGTCATCCAGGACGACGTCCGCCGTTCCGTCGCCGTTCACGTCGCCAACGGCCGGATGCCGGCACATCCGGCCGCCGTCGAATGTCCCGTAGACAACAACTCCTGGATTCTCGAGCAGGTCGATCTCTGTTGGCATATCAGGGTTGCCGAAGACGATGTGCGCCTGCCCCGTGACTCGCATACCGGATCGGGACCGGCTCGCATAAGGGGCGCAGAGAACCAGATCGTCATAGCCATCACCATTAACATCCCCGCAGGCAACACCAGAACCCAAGTCATCGGTACTTCGTTGGCCATACAGATGAACGTCCGCATCCTCCGGGAGCGCCAGCGTACCCGCCCAACTGCGTCGCTTTCCGAGAAACACCCAGACCTCGCCGCAGTTGTTTCTGTCACTCCCTTCCGGCTGTCCGTGAGGATCACCAACAACGAGATCCTCGACTCCGTCGCCGTTGACGTCGCAGGCGGCTACGGCAGCTCCCAGTTCGTCCGAGTCTCGCCTGGCCGGGATGTACACCCGTGAGTGGTTCTCGTCCGAGAGATCCACGACGACCTGCGAACCCGCCATTGCGGGCATCGTCACCGCCACCAGGACGATGACGATGCCCGCGGTTGCCGGGCCCGCTATCCAGCGGGCCTTTCTCATGGTGTTACCGTCCCGTCACCGGCACGGAACACGTCCACGAGGTAATACCGCTCATGGAACGAAGCGCCCCACTTGCCCCGCCGGTCGAGCCATTCAGAGTCCATGTCGGTGCGAGTCAGGGGCTGCGTCACGCAGGTGTGAAGAGAGCCACTGGCGTCGTACCAGTAGGCCTGGCCGCGAACGTAGACGCGGTCACCGGAGTCGGCGTTCTCCACCATGATCCGCAGCCACACCGGCTGGCTGACGTTCGGGTCGTCCGGGTCCGCCAC
>JAMOQA010000074.1 GCA_027064265.1 Acidobacteriota bacterium | reverse complement strand
AGATCGCGCAGCTGCTGGCCGCCGCGGAGCGCCCGGTCTTCGCCGTCGTCTGCGGGACCGGCATCCCGGGTGACGAGGCCGAGGCGGCGCGGGCCGCGCTGGAACTCGGCACCCTGCTCCGGCGGGACGGTCTCCCCGGCCGGGTCCTCGTGCCGTGGGGCGGCGCCAACCTGGGCGGCCTGCTGATCGCCGGCCTCCTCGGGCGGCCCGGCAGCCACGTGGACCGGGAGGAGTCCCGGGCCGACGGGTGGACCGGGCAGGCGCCGCAGCTCGAGGCGCTTCTCGCCGCGGCACGGGGCGGCAGGCTCGGGTTCCTGTGCCTCGCCGCCCACGACCCCGTCGCGGGCTGGCCCCGCGCCTTCCGCGGAGACGAGCTGGTCGAGGGGGCCGACTTCGTCTGCGTCCTCGACCCGTTCGAGAGCGCTACCGTTCGGCAGGCGGACGTCGTCTTCCCGGTGCGGATGCTCGGGGAACGGGAGGGCAGCCTGGTCTCGGTGGACGGCACCCGCCGCCGGGTGGTCCCGGTGGTCGCGCCCCCGTGCGGGCTCCCGGGGGACGGAGAGCTCCTCCGGGAGATCGCCGCCCGTCTCGACCTCGACCTGCCGTCGCCGGCCGATCTCGAGCGGCGCATCGAGCGGGGAATCGAGGCGCTGCGGGCCGCCCCGGACGTGCGGTTCGCGGAGGCTCCGACACCCCGGCCCTTCACGCCGGGCACCGGGTTCCTCCTCGACGTCTCGCCCCAGGTCTTCCACTGCGGGACGACGACATACCGCAGCCCGACGCTCTCCGGGCTCGCCCCGGCGGTGGCGTTGCGTCTCGCCCCCGCCGATGCGCGGGAACTGGGCGTCCGGGGCGGCGACCGGGTCGTTGTCGAGGCGAACGGGCGCGAGGTCCTCCTGCGGGCGCGGATCGACCGGACCGTTCGCCCGGGCGTCGTTCTCGCCCCGTGGCGCGACCGGGACGAGGGGCCGCCCTCGTTCCTCGCGCCGGGGAACGGGCCGGTGTGGGCCCGGTTGAGGAGGTCGGAATGAGCGAACGCGGCGAGGCTCACGCCACGATCGTGCCCCCGGACTACTGGGGCGCGGAGGAGCTGCCGGATCTCGCGGAGATCCCGGCGCAGACGTGGGAGGCGATCGATCGCTGGCTCGCAGAGCACCCGGGAGGCCGGGAACGCCTGATCCCGTTGCTCCACGTCGTCCAGCGACGCCTCGGCTGGCTGCCGTTCCCCGTGCTGGAGTACGTGGCCGACCGGCTCGGAATGTCGCCGGTCGAGGTGCACGGGGTCGTCAGCTTCTACCACTTCTTCCGCACCGACAAGAAGGGCCGGTTCAACATCAAGGTCTGCATGGGGACCGCCTGCTACGTGCGGGGCGCCGGGCGGGTCATCGAGGCGTTCGCGGACGAGCTGGGAGTGGAGGTCGGCGACACGACCGAGGACGGCCTGTTCACCCTCGAAGAGGTGCGTTGCGTCGGGGCCTGCGGTCTCGCCCCGGTGGTCGTGGTCAACGACCACGTGTACGGCAACGTGGACCCGCGGCGCGTGCGCCGGATCGTCAAGCGGCATCGTCGGGAGGCGGAGGTCGAGACCGAGGCCGCCGGGGACGGCGGCGGGACGGCCGAGGGAGGCAAGGGATGAGCGCCGAGGAGCGGATCGTCGGTCCCCTTTCCGGGAACGCGGCGAAGCCGGAAGGGCGGCGGAACGAGCGCCGGGTGGTCCGGGTCTGCGCGGGGACGGCGTGCGTGGCGGGAGGGTCCCTCCAGGTGGTCGACGCGTTCCGTCGGGCGATCGAGGCGAACGGTGCCGCCGGGGAGGACACGACCGTCGAGACGAGCGACGGGTGCCTCGGGCACTGCGACGTCTCGATCACCGGCTGTCACGGCTTCTGCGCCATGGGGCCGCTGGTCAAGATCCCCCATCTCGGGATCATGTACTGCCGCGTCAAGCCCGAGGATGCCGCGGAGATCGTCGAGACGACCCTCGTGCGCGGCGAGGTCGTCGAGCGGCTCCTCTTCGAGGACCCGGTGACCCACGAGCGCTGCCGGGGCGAGGAGGACATCCCGTTCTTCAAGAAGCAGCAGCGGACGGCGCTGCGCTGGTGCGGCGAGATCGACCCGGAGAACATCGACGAGTACCTGGAGGTCGGCGGTTACCGGGCCCTCGAGCGTGCCCTCCGGGAGATGACACCCGAGCAGATCATCGAGGAGATCAAGCGGTCGGGCCTGCGGGGCCGCGGCGGGGCCGGGTTCCCGACGGGCCTGAAGTGGCAGTTCGTCCGCGACGCCGCGGGGGACGTCAAGTACGTCGTCTGCAACGGGGACGAGGGAGATCCCGGTGCCTTCATGGATCGCAGCCTGATGGAGGGCGATCCCCACTCGGTGCTCGAGGGGATGGCGATCGCCGCCCGGGCGATCGGCGCCCGGCACGGGGTGATCTACGTGCGGGCCGAGTACCCGCTGGCGGTCAACCGGTTGCGTCTCGCGCTCCGGCAGGCCCGCGAGCGGGGCTTCCTCGGGGAGGACATTCTCGGGACCGGCTTCTCCCTCGAGATCGACATCATGGAGGGGGCGGGGGCCTTCGTCTGCGGCGAAGAGACGGCCCTGCTGGCCTCCATCGAGGGACGGCGCGGCATGCCCCGGCCCCGGCCGCCGTATCCTGCCGTCGCAGGCCTGTGGCGGAAGCCCACCCTGATCAACAACGTCGAGACCTACGCGAACGTGCCCCGGGTCATCGCGGAGGGAGCGTCCACGTTCTCCGGCCTCGGGACGAAGCGTTCTGCGGGCACGAAGACGTTCGCCCTGACGGGCGCGGTGCAGAACGTCGGCCTCGTCGAGGTGCCGATGGGCCGCACCCTCCGGGAGATCATCTTCGACATCGGCGGCGGCATTCGCGGCGGCAAGGCGTTCAAGGCCGCCCAGACCGGCGGGCCGTCCGGCGGGTGCATCCCGGCGGAGTTCCTCGACACGCCGATCGACTACGAGAACCTGGACGAGCTCGGGTCGATGATGGGCTCGGGCGGGCTCGTCGTGATGGACGAGACGAGCTGCATGGTCCAGGTGGCCCGGTTTTTCCTCCAGTTCTGCGTCGAGGAATCGTGCGGCAAGTGCCCGCCCTGCCGGATCGGAACCCGGGTGATGCTGGAGATCCTCGACCGGATCTGCCACGGGAAGGGCGAGCCGGGCGACATCGAGAAGCTCGAACGGCTCGGGGCGTTCATCAAGCGGACGTCCCTGTGCGGCCTCGGGCAGACGGCGCCCAACCCGACGCTCTCGACGATCCGTTATTTTCGGGAGGAATACGAGGCCCACGTCCGGGACCACAAGTGCCCGGCAAAACAGTGCCGCGCGCTGCTCACCTACACGATCGACCCCGAGCTGTGCACCGGGTGTACCCTTTGCGCGAGGTCGTGCCCGGCAGGTGCGATCTCGGGGGAGAAGAAGCACGTGCACGTGATCGACCAGGACACCTGCATCCACTGCGGTGCATGCCTTGCGGCCTGCCCCTCCGGGGCGGTGAAGGCGGAGTGAGCGGGTCGCCGCGGGGCGGGAGGAGACGATGCCGGGGAAGCGGATCCTGCTGGTGGACGACGACGACGTGTTCGTCGAGGCGGTGCGGGCCGTCCTGGAGACGCGCTACGAGGTCGACACGGCGCCCAACGGGACGGAGGCGCTCCGCCTCGCGCGAGAGAACCCGCCGGACCTGGTGATCCTCGACGTGATGATGGATCACCTGTCCGAGGGGTTCGACGTGGCCCGGCAGCTCCGGACGGACGAGCGGACGAAGGACGTGCCGATCATCATGCTGACGGGTGTCGACCAGGTGTACAACGTGCGCATGGAGGTCGGTGAGGACTGGGTGCCCTGCGAGAAGTACCTGGAGAAGCCGATCGCGCCCGAGGAGCTGCTGGCCCACGTGGCCGAGGTGATCGGTTGACGCAGGAAGAGGAACGCTTCAGCTACATCTTCGCCCCGGAGCTGTACGAGCGGCTCCGGTGGTTCGTCCGGCTGCGGTGGTGGGCGGCGCTGGGGCTGTTCGCGACGGCCGCCCTCGGTCCCCGGGTGGGCATGCCGGGTGCCTGGCCGGCGCTGGGACTCG
>JAMOQA010000073.1 GCA_027064265.1 Acidobacteriota bacterium | reverse complement strand
TGTCCCTCGAAGTACGAGGTCGATCCCGCCGACCGGGCCGCCCGGGCCCCGTGATCCACGGCCGCTCCTTCCCTTTCCCGGAGACTTCCCGATGACCGTGATCGGCCAGGCCGCTCTCCTCGTGGCGCTGCTCGCGTCCCTGTGGGCCCTGCTCGCCTCGATCCTCGCCGTGGCGACCCGGCGCGAACCGTTCCTCGCGAGCGCCGGGCGCGGGCTCGGTGCCGCCTTCGTGCTCCTCGCCCTCGCCTGCCTCGGCCTCGTGCGGGCCTTCCTCGCCGACGACTTCTCCCTGGAGTACGTGGCCGACTACTCCTGTCGATCCCAGGCGCTGGTCTACAAGCTGACCGCCCTGTGGGGCGGCCAGTCGGGTTCGCTGCTCTTCTGGGCGACGCTCCTCGCGCTCTTCGCGGCCCTGACCGTGGTGACCACGCGGAAGCTGCCGCGGCCGCTGGTGGCGTGGACCTTCGTCGTGGAGGCGGCGGTCCTCGTCTTCTTCGTGCTCGTCTCGGCGGTGGTCGACAACCCGTTCCGGCGCATCCCGGGGGGGATCGTTCCCGCCGACGGGGTCGGCCTGAACCCGTTGCTCCGCAATCCCTGGATGGTCGCCCACCCCCCGGCCCTCTACCTCGGCTACGTCGGCATCACCGTCCCGTTCGCGTTCGCCCTGGCCGCTCTGGCCACCGGCCGCGTGGACGGAGCCTGGCTCCGGGCGATCCGGCGCTGGTCCATGTTCACCTTCACGTTCCTCTCGCTGGGGATCTTCCTCGGCGCCTACTGGGCCTACCTGGAGCTCGGCTGGGGCGGCTTCTGGGGCTGGGACCCGGTGGAGAACGCCAGCTTCATGCCCTGGCTGACGCTGACCGCGTTCCTGCACTCGGTGCTGGCCCACGAGCGGCGGGGCGTGCTCAAAGGATGGGCCTTCGTCCTGGTGATTCTCTCGTTCCTGCTGGCGGTCTTCGGGACCTTCCTCACCCGTTCCGGCGTCATCTCGTCGGTGCATGCCTTCGCGCGGACGTCGATCGGGTGGTGGTTCGGCGGGTTCCTCGTGCTCGTCGCCATCCTCTCGTTCGGGCTGCTCCTCGCCCGCCACCGGGAGCTCAGGCCGGACAACCGCCTGGACAGCCTGCTGAGCCGGGAGGGGTTCTTCCTCCTCGGCAACGTCCTGCTCGTGGGTCTCACGCTGATCGTCCTCTGGCTGACGATGCGGCCGGCGATCGACGAGCTCCGCACCGGCGTCCAGTCGGCGGTGGAACCGATCGTCTTCACCCGGGCGACGCGGCCGTGGTTCGTGCTCCTGCTCCTGCTGATGGGCATGGGACCGGTGACGAGCTGGCGCCGGGTCGCCCCCGCCACGCTCCTTCGTCGGACCCTGCCCCCGGCCGCCGCGGCCCTCGCCGGCGGCGCGGTCCTCTTCGCCCTCGGCGCCCGGGAGCCGTGGTCGCTGGCGGTCTTCGTGGCGGCCCTCTTCACCGTCTTCGGGGTGCTGCAGGCACTCTTCGCCGACTGGCGTGCCCGGCGGATGCACACGGGCGAGGGAGCGTTCCTCGCCCTCGGGCGGCTGGCCCTCGCGAACCGCCGCCGCTGGGGGGCCTGGGTCAGCCACGTGGCGGTGGTCGTGATGGCGGTCGGGATCGCCGCCTCCACCGCCTACGAGAAGAAGCAGGTGTTCGAGTCGATCGCCCCGGGGACGGCCCTCGAGCTCGACGGGTACCGGTTGCGGTACGTCCAGCTCGAGGCCCGCAACCTCCCCGAGTACGACGGCCTCGCCGCGCGGATCGAGGTCACGCGCCCCGGCGCCGCCACGCCCGACCTGGTCTGGCCCGAGCTGCGGGTCTACGGGGGACGGGAGCGCCAGCAGACCACGGAGGTGGCGATCCTCTCGACCCTTCTGCCCCGCTCCCCGGGGGAGATCCGGCGCCTCGGCGAGGACCTCTACGTGATCCCGGCGGGCATGGACCCGGGTTCCGGGCGGGTCTCCCTCGAGGTGATCGTCCATCCGGGCATCAACTGGCTCTGGATCGGGGGTATCCTGCTCCTCCTCGGGACGCACCTGGCGGCGTTTCCCGCCCCGGAGGAAGTGGCCGAGGCCCTCGCCGACGGGGCGGCGGCCCGCGCCGTTCCCGCCCGCTGACCCGGAGGCCCCGATGACGATCCTCGCATTCCTCGCCGCCCTCTTCGGGCTCGCCCTCGTCACCGCCCTGTGGGTCCTCCTGCCCCTCTTCCGCCCGGACACGGGCACGGAGGAACGGGGGGAGTGAGCGGGGCCGACGGCCCTCCCGCCCTCTCCCTCGAGGGCGTCACCCGCAGGTTCGGGCCGGTGACGGCCCTCGCCGGCGTCACCCTCGAGGTGCCCGCGGGGGCCGGCCTGCTCCTCCTCGGGGAGAACGGGGCCGGCAAGAGCACCCTCCTGCGGGTCGCCGCGGGGATCGCCCGGCCCACCCGGGGACGGGCGCTGGTGTTCGGCGAGTCCCCGGCGAGGCCCGCGGGCCGGAGCCGGCTGGGTTACCTGGGACACCGGGGTTTCCTCCATGACCACCTGACCGCCCGGGAGAACCTGCTCCTCCAGGGCGGGCTCCACGGGCTTCCCCGGGACGAGGCGGCCCGCCGGGCGGACCGGCTGCTCGAGCGGATCGGCCTCGCGCGGGCGGCCCACCGGCCGGTCCGGGGGTTCTCCCGGGGGATGGTCCAGCGGCTCGCCCTCGCGCGGACCCTCCTCCACGGGCCCGACCTGCTGCTCCTGGACGAGCCGTTCACCGGGCTCGATCCGCGGGGCCGGGCACTGCTCGTCGAGTGGCTCGCCGAGGAGCGGGCCGCCGGCCGGGCCCTCGTCGTCGTCACCCACCGCCCCGAGCCGGTCCTCCCCCTGGTCGACCGGGTAGCGATCCTGCGGCGCGGGCGGGTCGCCCTCGCGGGTCCCGCGGGGGCGAGGTCGCCGGCGGCGTGGGCGGATGCGATCGGGGCCCCGGCGGAGGCGACGGCATGACCGGGCAGGTGCGGGCCTTCCTGGCGGTGCTGGGTGCCGACCTCCGGCGGGAGGTCCGGACCGGGGAAGCCCTCTTCCCGATGCTGATGTTCTCCCTCGTGGTCCTCCTGGTCGCGGGGTTCGCCTTCGACCTGCCGGCCCTGCCGGCGGAGGAGCGCCGGCGCCTCGCCCCCGGGATCCTCTGGATCGCCATCGCGTTCGCGACCCTGGTCGGCCAGGCCCGGTCCCTGCTCGCCGACCGGGAGGACGACCGCTGGACCGGTCTCCTGCTCTCGCCCCTGGACCGGACCCTGCTGTTCCTCGCCAAGTGGACGGTCGGGCTCGGTCTCGCGGCCGCCCTCGAGCTGGTCCTGGTGCCCCTCACCGTGATCCTCTTCGAGCTGCCGGCGGGCGTTTCCTGGGGCGGCTTCGCGGCGATCCTCGCCCTCTGCTCCGGGGGGCTCGCCGCCCTGGGCACCCTGGTCGGCGCGATCGTCGCCCGCCTCGGGCGCGGGGAGGCGCTGCTCGCGATCCTGGTCCTCCCCGCCGCCGCGCCGGTCCTGATCGCGGGCGTGCGCTCCACGGGCGTCCTCCTCGGCGGGGGCACCCTGTTGGACGCGGCGCCCTGGCCCGCGGTCGCGGCCGGCACCCTGGTTCTCTACCTCGCCCTGGGCGGACTCCTGTTCGAGTCCGCGCTCCAGGAGTGAACACGGTGGAGGGACTGCCGATGAACGACGACTGCCGCGGTCTCGACTGGTTCCCCCTCGCCGTCGGGCTGCTCGTCGCCGGCGGGATGGCGCTGCTCCTCTGGGCCGCGCTGGTCTACGCCCCGCGGGAACGGACGATGGGGGACGTCCAGCGGATCTTCTACTTCCACGTTCCCGCCGCGACCAACGCGCTCTTCGCCTTCCTCGGGGCCCTGGTGGGGGCGGTCGGATACCTCTCGACCCGCCGGGAGAGCTGGGACCGGGTGCTCCGGGCGACCGTGGAGACCGGTGTCCTGTGGGCCACGGTGGTGCTGGTCACCGGCCCGGTCTGGGCCCGGGCGGCCTGGGGCGCCTGGTGGACGTGGGAACCGCGCCTGGTCACCACGCTGATCGCCTGGCTCGTCTACGTCGGCGCCCTCCTCGTCCGCGGCATCAGCCATGA
>JAMOQA010000072.1 GCA_027064265.1 Acidobacteriota bacterium | reverse complement strand
GGAGACGTCGTCCCGCTCGAGGTCCTCGGGCGGGATCTGGCGGTCCTCTTCCTGGACCCAGCCCTTCTCGTCCCGGTACGTGGCCCGGAGGACCTGGCGGGCCTTCTCCCGGCCCTCCTCGTCCTCGACGCGGAAGACCACGAGGCGGTCCTTGAGGCTCATCGCTTCCTCCTCGCCGGGCGCGGGTCCCAGCGCTTGCCGCACAGTTCCGCGAGCCGGCTCATCACCTCATGATGCCATGCCCGGACCTCGTCCAGCGAGGGCCGACCCTCCCGGGCCGGCCGGGGCGGTACGAGGGGTTCCCCGATCGTCACCTCGAACGGCTCCCCGTTGGAGATCGGTTTCCCGGGAGGATGGCGGGGGAAGGTGATCCCGGCGGGGAGGATCGGCACCCCCGTCTGCAGGCTGACCTGGGCCGCCCGGGGATGTCCCGGGAGCAGCCGTTCCGGGTCGCGGTTGATCGTTCCCTCGGGGAAGATCCCCACCGACGCGCCGGCAAGCAGCTTTTCCCGCGCCCGGGTCCAGGCGGAGGTCTTCCCCTCGAACAGGGGGCGAAAGACATTGAGGAAGGCGGGCCGGGCCGGCTTGGCCACGATGGTGATCACCTCGCTGCGGCGCAGGATCGTGCGGGCCACGGGGATCAGCTGAAAGTTCCAGTCGGAGACGAAATGGATCAGTTTTCCACCCCGGTGGAAGATCAGCAGGGTCGGCAGGATCACCGCTTCCTGCCACTGGTTGTGGTTCATCACGAGGATGAACGGGTCGTTCTCCACGCCGATCCGGTGGAGCCCGTGGATCGCCAGGACGTGCCGGCGGAAGGCGAGCACCACGCCCCGGGCGATCAGGCGGTTCAGGAAGCTGTGCCGCTGGAAAGGGAGGGGCTGGTGCAGGATTTCCCGGAGGGTGATCCCCCGCCACTCCCGGGGAAGGGACCCCGGCTCCTCGCGGGCGGGAACCGGTGTCCCGCTGCTCACTCCTCCTCGCCTCCCTCCGCCTCGACGACCGTGATCGCCGGCACGGCCCAGTGATCGGTCATGTCGAACGGCCGGTCGTCGGGGGGGGCCAGCTCGACGAACGGCGCCTGCATGTCCGCCTCCCCGGTGCCGATCGCGCGGAACTTGAGCCGGAGGTAGGAACCGGTGGCGGAGATGCCGGTTCGCGGGGTGTCGTCCCGCCGGTAGGTCACCCGCACCCACCCGTCGGCCCAGCTCTCTTCCACGACGGTCGGGATCCGGTCCTCCTCGCCCGCGGAGCCATCGTCGTCGGTGTCCCCGGTATCCCCCGAGTCGCTCGAGGCCACCTGGTTGAGGATGCCCCCCTCTTCCCATTCGCCCGGCAGGTACTCGAGGACCTCCGGGTCCCAGGTCAGTTCCGCGGTCAGGCGGCTGAGGTTGCACGGGGCGGTGACGTACCAGTGCAGGAAGAACTCCTCGCCCACCGCCGGCTGGAACGTCTCCGGGGTGAACTGGAGGAACGGGGAGGCCGGTACCCGGATCGTCACGTCGTCCGAGCGGCCGTCCGGCAGGAACCCGGTCACCGTCACCTCGTCGGAGGGGGGACGAGGCGTCGAGAGCTCGACGATCGCCCGGCCCGCCTGGTCGGTCTCCGCCTCGGCGGGGTCCAGCGTCGCTTCCGGACAGTCCGCCTCGAACCGGATCTTCGTCCCGGTGGCGACGCTGCCGTCCTTGCCGAACACGGTCGCGATCACCTGCGTCGTCGCGAGGCCGGTTTCCTGGTCCCAGCAGATCGCCGTCGACGCGGCCCCGACCGCGATCCCCTTCTCCTTGGCGGAGAGCTCGGTCGGGTCGTCGCAGGCGACGAGCAGGGCCAGCACCACGGCGACGACGAGGAGGCCGCGGAGCCGCGGCCCTGAGGAGCGTCCAGTGCGCATGATTCCTTTCCGGGGAAGCGCCGGCTTCCCAGCCGGGAGGATTCTCCCCGGGGGCAGCGGGGGGCGCAAGCCGGCGTGCCGACCGGGGGTCAGGCCAGGGCGTCCCGGATCACCTCGGAGATGTCCCGGGTTTCCTTCGTCGCCGCGTTGAGCATCATGTGGCACTCGGGACAGGCCGTGACGAGGAGCGGGGCGCCCGTCGCCCGCACGTGCTCCGCGCGGAGCTGGTCGATCCGGCGCGGCTTGACGTCGACGCGCAGCGCGAACCCGGCGTTGCCGCCCCCGCAGCAGGTCGAGCGGGAGCGGTTCTTCTCCATCTCGACCAGGTCGACGCCGGCATCCCGGAGCAGGCGGCGCGGGGCCTCGTACTCCCCCTGGTAGCGGCCGAGGTAGCAGGGATCGTGGTAGGTCGCCCGGGCGCCGCCGAGCGCCCCCTTCCGCAGGCCCAGCCTCCCCTCCTCGACGAGGCCGAGGAGGAAGCGGGAGTGGTGGACGACCTCGACGGAGAAGCCCTCCTCGAGGTCCGGGTACTCGAAGCGGAAGGTGAGCTGGCAGTGGGGGCAGGGGGTGAGGATCCGCCGGACCCCGGCTTCCCGGAAGCGCTCGATGTTCTCCCGGGCCAGCACCTGGAACTGCATCTCCTCCCCCTGGCGCCGGGAGTGGTGCCCGCAGCAGCTCTCCTCGGCAAGCACGCCGAAGGGCACGCCGGCCCGGCGCAGGAGTTCCGCCGTCGCCCGGACTGCCCCCTTCGCGTCCGGGTTGCCGCTCCAGACGCACCCCAGCCAGAGCAGCCAGCCGTCCTGCCCGGCCTGCCAGGTCGGCAGATCCAGCTCCTCGAGGAGCTTCCGGCGGGCGTCCCGGGAGATCCCGAGAGCGTTCCCGGTGCGCTCCACGTCCCGCAGGAAGTCCGCCGCCACCATCCCGGTGCCGAGGGCGAGGGCCTGGGCCCGCTTGGCGCCGACCAGCACCTGCAGGTGCTCCACGCCGGTGGGGCAGATGTTCTCGCAGGCGCCACAGGACGTGCAGAGGGCCAGCGCGTCCTCCGTGATCACCGTGCCGATCACCGGGTCGTCGTCGGGCCGCTCCTCGATGGCGTGGCGCCCGGCCAGGATGAACCCCCGGGGGTCGAGCACCTGTCCCGCCTGGTTGGCCGGGCAATTGTCCGTGCAGCGCCGGCACTCGACGCACGTCAGGAAGTCCAGCCGTTCCTTCCAGGTCAGGTCCCCCAGCTTCTCGAGCCCGAGGGAGATCTCCTCCTCGGACTCCTCGAGGGCCTCGAGGTCCAGGTCGAGGGGCAGGAGCTCCCCGAGGCGCTCGGTGCGGAAGAAGATGTTCACCGGCGCCATCAGCAGGTGGAAGTGCTTCGAGCGCAGGATCAGGTGGGGGAAGACGATGATGATCAGCGCGTGGGCCCACCAGTCGACCTTGGCCACGGCCGGGGCCGGGTCGGTCTCGAGGTGCAGCCAGGTCACCATCAGCAGGAAGATGAAGAGGGCGACGACCCCGGAACTCCACGACTTCGGGTCGGGCGAGTACCTGACGAAGACGAACCGCCTGAGGGCGAGCCCGGTGATCGCGACGGCGACGAGGACGGCCCACACCGCCAGCCACTGGCCGAACAGCTGGTGTCCCCGCGGACCGAGCAGGGCATCGAGGTACGACACGCCGAAGGGCTCGAGGAAGTGGTCGATCGTCTCGAATCCGAAGAAGACGAAGCCGAGGAAGACGAGGGCATGCATCGTTCCGGCCACCGGGCGGCCGGAGATCACCCGGGACTGGAACAGGACCTCCCGGACGACCCGCGCAAGGCGGCGCCCGGGGTGATCCCAGCGCACCCGGTCGGGGCGGCCCCGCAGGACGAGGGAGATCCGCCGCCGGAAGTCCCGGACGAAGATGCCCAGGGAGACGGCGAGCAGCGCGAGGAGGAGGATCCTCTCCCAGGGAGCGAACGTCATCGGTAGTGGCCTCGAACCGGGCGGGGGCAGGGAGGATAGCACGCCTCCCGCGCGCGCCGACGGGTCAGCGTCTCCCGGACTGGGCGAGCCACAGGCCGAGACGCCGATTGAGCGGATGGGAGCGGTCGAGGAAGGGGATGGGCGGCGGCCGGCGAACGCCGAGCTGCTGCCGCAGCGCGGTGAGTTCCCGGTCCCCCCGCGCGAGGCGCAGCCCCTGCTCGATCGCGTCGAGGGCGCCCCGCCGGTCGCCGATCGCCAGCATCAGGCGGGCGGCGTACTCGAAGACCCGGGG
>JAMOQA010000071.1 GCA_027064265.1 Acidobacteriota bacterium | reverse complement strand
CTCTGCAGGAAGGAGCACTACAAGGACCTGAACCGGTCGGTCTTCCCGGGGCTCCAGGGCGGTCCCCTCGTCCACGTGATCGCCGCCAAGGCGGTCGCCTTCGGCGAGGCGCTGAAGCCGGAGTTCAAGGAGTACTGCCGCCAGGTGATCGCCAACGCGAAGGCGCTCGCGGAGGCCCTGGCCGGGGAGGGCTTCCGGATCGTCTCCGGCGGGACCGACAACCACCTGGTCCTGGTCGACGTGTTCCAGCAGGGGATCACCGGCAAGGAGGCCGAGACGGTCCTGGACCGGGTGAACATCACGGTCAACAAGAACACGATCCCCTTCGACCAGAACCCGCCGATGGTTGCCTCCGGCATCCGGCTCGGCACCCCGGCCCTCACCACCCGCGGCATGAAGGAGGACGAGATGCGGCGGGTCGCCTCCCTGATCGCCCGGGCGCTGCGCAGCCGGGAGGACGAGGCGGAGCTCGAGAAGGTCCGCAGGGAGGTCGTCGAGCTGTGCGACGGGTTCCCGCTCTACACCGAGGAGCGGACCGAGGGCCCGCCGGACGCATGAGGCGCCTGGCGCGGTGATCGAGGCCCGGGTCGCGGAGATCTTCGCCCCGGGCGGGCCCCTCGCCCGGGCCCGGGCCGGGTACGAGGCCCGGGAGGGCCAGCGGCGCATGGCCGAGGCGGTGGCCCGGGCTTTCTCCGGGGGGCGCCACCTGGTGGTCGAGGCGGGCACCGGGACGGGGAAGTCCCTGGCCTACCTGGTGCCCGCGTTCCTGGCCGACGGCCCGGTGATCCTCTCCACCGGGACCCGGGCGCTCCAGGACCAGCTCGTCAGCCGCGAGGTGCCCCTGGCGGCCCGGGTGACCGGACGCCGCCGGAAGGTCGTCCTGCTCAAGGGGCGCGAGAACTACCTGTGCCGGAAGCGGCTCGAGGAGTTCGCCGCGGAGCCCCTCTTTCCCGACATGGACGAGGCCCGGGTGTTCGCGACGATCGAGCGATGGGCGGAGACGACGGAGACCGGCGACCGGGCCGAGGTGCCGGACCTGCCGGACGGCTCGTGGACCTGGGGGCGCATCGATGGGCGGGCCGACACCTGCACCGGCAGCGCCTGCCCCCACTACGGGGACTGCTTCGTCTACCGGGCCCGCCGGGAGGCGGCCACCGCGGGCATCGTCGTCGTCAACCACCACCTGCTGTTCGCCGACCTCGCCCTGCGGGAACGGGGGGAGGGGATGATCCTGCCGCCGGCGCCGTACCTGGTCC
Source organism: Acidobacteriota bacterium (assembly GCA_027064265.1). Lineage (GTDB taxonomy): Bacteria > Acidobacteriota > Polarisedimenticolia > J045 > J045 > JAMOQA01. The sequence continues at coordinate 2,892 of JAMOQA010000071.1, read as the reverse complement.
TCGACGAGGCCCACCTGGTGGAGGACGCGGCGGCCAGCCACTTCGCGGTGGCGCTCTCCACCCGGCGGATCGTCGACCTCGCCCGGGACGCGGAGCGGGAGCTCGGGCGGGCCGGGCGGGACCCCGCGGCGGCCCGGGCGGTGGAGGCGACCGGCCGGGAGCTGCTGGGGCTCCTCCGGCCCCCGGAGGGGACGGGGCGCGTCCGGTTCGATCCGACCCGGTGGGGGAAGGAACTTGCCGAGCGGGTCGAGCTGTTCGAGGAATGCCTGGACGGCCTCGCCCGGGCCCTCGAGGGGGCGGGGGAGCGGGCCGACGAGCGTGCCCTCCTGGTCGCCCGCTGCCGGGAGGTCGGGGCGACCCTCGAGGAGCTGCTCGGCCCGGTGCCCGGGGACCGGGTGGTCACCGTCGAGCCCCAGGGTCGGAAGGGGACCCTCCTCGCGAGCTGGCCGATCGAGGTCGGGCCGATCCTCGAGCGGACCCTCGGCGAGACGTTCGACGCGGTGGTCGCCACGTCGGCCACGCTGTCGGTGGCGGGGAAGCTCGACCGGGCCCGGGCGCGGCTCGGCCTGCCGGACGCGGACACCCTGGTCGTCCGGTCCCCCTTCGCCCACCGGCGCCAGGCGGTGCTCTACGTGCCCCGGGACTTCCCGGAGCCGTCCGCGCCCGGGTTCGCGCGGCGGTGCCTCGACGAGATGGAGGAGCTGGTCCGGATCACCGAGGGGCGGGCGCTCCTGCTGTTCGCCTCGCACCGGGCGCTGCGGCGGGCCGCGGAGCGGTTCGCCGGGCGGCTCCCCTGGCCGGTGCTGGTCCAGGGGGAGGCGCCCCGGGAGCGGCTCGTCGAGGCTTTCCGGGAGGACGAACACTCGGTGCTCCTCGGGACCGCGTCGTTCCGGCAGGGGATCGACGTGCCGGGGGCGGCGCTCTCCCTCGTCGTCGTCGACAAGCTGCCGTTCGCGGTCCCGGACGACCCGCTGGTCGCCGCCCGGGCCGACGCGATCCGTGCCCGGGGCGGGAATCCCTTCCTCGAGGACTCGCTCCCGGAGGCGATCCTCTCCCTCCGCCAGGCCCTCGGACGCCTCCTGCGCACCCGCACCGACCGGGGGATCCTCGCCCTCCTCGACATCCGGGTCCGCACCCGCCGCTACGGCCGCACCGTGTTCGAGTCCCTTCCCCCCTGGCCCGTCGTCGACGACCTCGAGGAGGTCCGCCGCACCTGGCGCTCCGGCGCGTGACGAAGGCGCGGCGTGCTGCGGCAACCGGCGCCGGACATGGCCGCGCTCCGCGCGGTGGGCCCTCGCACGCTCGACCCCTACGGGTGGAGCGCAACGAGGAGGGGTAGGGGCGCAGCGTGCTGCGCCCGTGCGCCGCGGAGCGGCGCGGATCAGTCGGGCGGGTTCCAGGGCGGAAGGTTGCAGCGGAGGGGCTTGTCGCGGCGGAGGCCGAGGACGTAGTCGGCCTGGATCAGCTTGTGGATCTCACGGGTCCCCTCGTAGATCACGGCGCCCTTGCAGTTCCGGTAGAACCGCTCGACCGGGTAGTCGTTCGCGTAGCCGTAGGCCCCGTGGACCTGGATCGCGTTGCTCGCCGCCTTCTCCGAGCGGGTCGTCGCGTACAGCTTGGCGAGGGAGGTCTCGCGGGTGCAGCGCATCCCCCGGTTCTTCATCCAGCCGACCTTGAGCCACAGCAGGCGCGCCGCCTGGTAGTCGGCGTCCATCTCCGCGATCATCTCCTTCACCAGCTGGTGATGGGCGATCGGCCGCCCGAACGTCGTTCGCTCGTTCGCGTACTTCACCGAGGCGTCGCGGCAGGCGCGGATCAGCCCGGTGGCGCCGGCGGCGACGGTGTACCGCCCCTGGTCGAGGGCGAACATCGCGATCTTGAACCCCTCCCCCTCGCGCCCGAGCAGGTTCTCCGCCGGCACCCGGACGTTGTCCATCGAGATCCAGCCGGTGTTCCCCGCCCGGACCCCGAGCTTGCCGTGGATCGTCCCGGTGGTGACCCCCGGGAACGACCGCTCGACGATGAACGCCGACATGCCGGAGTGGTCGCGCTTCGCCTTCTTCTCCGGGTCGGTCCAGGCGATCACGATGAAGTGGTCCGCCACGTCGGCGAGGGAGATCCAGGTCTTCTCGCCGTTCAGGATCCAGGCGTCCCCTTCCTTGCGGGCGGTCGACCGGATGCCGACCGCGTCGGAACCGGCGTCCGGCTCGGTGAGGGCATAGGTCGCGTACTTCTCGCCCCGGGCCTGGGGGACGAGGTACTTCCGCTTCTGCTCCTCGGTACCCCAGGTCAGGAGGGAAAGGCAGTTGAGGCCCACGTGGACCGACATCCAGACCCGGAGCGACGTGTCGGCGTACTCGAGCTCCTCGGAGGCGATGCCGAGGGCGACGTAGTCCATGCCGGCCCCGCCGTACTCCTCGGGAACGCAGATTCCCAGGAGACCGAGTTCCCCCATCCGGCGGGGGATCTCCGGGTCGTACTCCTGCTTCTCGTCCAGCTCGCGGATCTTCGGGAGGACCTCGCGGGTGGTCCACTCCCGGATCGTCCGGGCCAGCTCCTCGTGCTCGGGCGACAGTTCGAAGTCGATCATGCTTCCTCCGCGGCGCTGCTCGCCGCGCGTCGCGGCTTCCTCGGGGAGAGGGGACGCAGCAGCTTCTTCGTGATCGGCACGAAGCGGTCCGCCGCCTTCCGCAGGTCCGGCGCCGTGCTCCGCGGGAACCCGTACACCTCGACCCGGACCCCCTTGAGCCGGAGCTGCTGGACCAGCGGGACGAAGTCGCCGTCCCCGGTGACGAGGACGATCACGTCCACGTGGTCGCTGGTGGCGAGGGCGTCGAGGGCCATCTCGAGGTCCCAGTTCCCCTTCATGCTGCGGTCCGGGCGGATCCGCAG
>JAMOQA010000070.1 GCA_027064265.1 Acidobacteriota bacterium | reverse complement strand
GGTGCCGTTTCGCGGCACACGGGCGCAGCACGCTGCGCTCCTACGGGTTCCGGGAATCCGCGAGGCGCTCAACGCGTAGGGGTCGAGCGTGCGAGGGCCCACGGCGCGAAGCGCCGCCAATGGGTGCCGTTTCGCGGCACACGGGCGCAGCACGCTGCGCCCCTGCGGGTTCCGGGAATCCGCGAGACGCTCAACGCGTAGGGGTCGAGCGTGCGAGGGCCCACCGCGCGAAGCGCGGCCATGGGTTCCGCGGGAGGGCGATCAGAATCTCAGGTGGGAGAACGTCTCGTCGAACTTCCAGGTCCACTTCCAGACCTCGAGGTCGACGGTGACCTGGTGGCGGACCCGGGCCTGCACCTCGTTCTTGCGGATCTTCACCTCGACCTGCTTCTTGTCGAGGGGCAGACCCAGCTCGTGGGCCTTCTCCACGATCCGCCGCGTCAACTTCTTCGCGTCGATGCGGGAATGGGCGGCGGCGAACCGCACCTGCTCGTCGACGAAGTCGTGGAACTCGTAGACCGCCACCCGGACCGGGATGGCGCGGATCCCCGTGAACACCGCCGCGCCCATCAGGGCGAGCCAGACGATCACGCCGAGCCGGCCGGAGCCGCGCTGTCCGAGCACACGCATCATGTCGGGTCCTCCGGGGTGGAATCTAGGGACCCGGACGGACACGTGGCAAGATGAACCCGTGGACGACGCCGGGATCCTCCGGGCGACGTCGCGGACGTTCGCCCTTTCCATCCAGCTCCTGCCGGGGCCGATGCGGGCCCCGGTGGAGGTCGCCTACCTTCTGGCACGTGCCGGGGACACGATCGCCGACACCGGCGAGGTTCCCCCGGAGGTGCGGCGGGCCCTCCTCGGGGCCCTGCGCCGGGCGGTCACGGCCGGGGGGGCGGCACCCGGCGTTCCCCCTTCGCTCGGAGACATTCCCGAGGAACGGGCGCTCCTCGACCGGCTCGGTCCTCTCCTCGCCCGGCACCGGGCCCTGGTGCCCGGAGACCGGGAGGATGTCGCCCGCGTGGTCGACGAGCTGCTGGGCACGATGGAATGGGAGCTCGGCGCGCGCGGGGCGTTCCCCGACGCGGCGACCCTGCTGCGGTACGCCGACGGGATCGCCGGCTGCGTCGGGGAGTTCTGGACCCGCCTGGTCGCCCGGCACCGGGGCCCGCTCGCGCCGGGGTTGCGGCACGCGCTGACCGTGGAGGGGCGGCGCTACGGGCGGGGACTGCAGCTGGTCAACGTGCTGCGGGACCTGCCCCGCGACCGGGCCCGGGGCCGGGACTACCTGCCCGCCGACGAGGTGTCCCGGGACGGGCTCGCTGCGACGCTCGCCCGCTGGGAGGGCCGCGCCCGGTGGGGGCTCCTCGCGGGCATCGCCTACGCCGCGCGGCTGCCGTCGTGGTCCCTTCGCGCGGCCACCGCGCTCCCGGCGGCGCTCGGGCTCGCCACCCTCGGCGAGCTCCGGCGGGTGTCCCTCGAGGAACGTCTCGACCCGGGTCGCGTCGTCAAGGTTTCCCGCGGCCGGGTGAAGCGGCTGGTCCTCGCCACGTCGTTCTGGACCACGACCCGCGCCGGCACGCGCCACCTCGCCCGCGTCCGCTGACCGGGCAACGGCGACCAGCCCTCCCGTGGGGACGCCGCGGGTGCTGGCTTCCCGCTCAACCGTAGGGGCGCAGCGTGCTGCGCCCGTGTCGCCCGAAGGGCGACGATCATGGCCGGGCTTCGCCCGGCACGGGTCCAGCACGCTGGACCCCTACGGATCGAGGGAAGCGGCACCGGTGGGACCTCGCCGGGAATGCCGGTCGCAACAAACCGGGCGCTCGCGCATACTCGGTTCCCCGTACCTGGGGAAGTCGTGGCGCGCCGCGCGGGTTGCGCGGGAGCGCCTGGAGGTTTCGCCATGACGGAAGGTCCCACCTGGAAACCCCCGGAGATCACGGTCCCGAAGATGAAGGTGCCGCTCGGCGCCATCCGCGCGGTCGTCATCGTGCTCGTGCTCGCCGCGGCGGCGTTCTCGGCCTACTACCAGGTCGAGCCGGACGAGGAGGCGGTGATCCTCCGCTTCGGGAAGTACGTCGGCACCGCCGGCCCCGGCCCCCACCTGAAGATCCCGTTCGCCGACTCGGTCTACAAGGTCCCGGTGCAGCGGCAGCTCAAGATGGAGTTCGGGTTCCGCACCCTGCGGGCCGGGGTCAAGACCGTCTACTCCCGCGAGGACTACACGGCCGAGTCCCAGATGCTCACCGGGGACCTGAACGTGGCCGACGTCGAGTGGATCGTCCAGTTCAAGATCCGCGACCCGTACAGGTACCTCTTCAAGGTCCGCAACGTCGAGGAGACATTCCGCGATCTCTCCGAGGCGGTGATGCGGGAGGTCGTCGGGGACCACTCGGTGGACGAGGTCCTGACGATCGGGCGCGAGAAGATCGCCGCCGAGGCCCAGCAGATGCTCCAGGAGCTGTGCGACCGGTACGAGACCGGCATCGCGGTCGAGCAGCTCGTCCTGCAGGACGTCAACCCGCCCGACCCGGTCAAGCCGGCCTTCAACGAGGTCAACCAGGCGATCCAGGAGCGGGAGCGCCTGATCAACGACGCCTGGGCGGAGTACAACAAGGCGATCCCCCGGGAGCAGGGGGAGGCGGAACGGCGCATCCGGATGGCCGAGGGGTACGCCCTCGAGCGCGTGAACAACGCGAAGGGAGAAGCCTCCCGCTTCCTGGCGGTGGTGAAGGAGTACCGCCGGGCGCCGCAGGTGACGAGGCGGCGGCTCTACCTCGAGGCGATCGGGAAGGTGCTGCCGAAGGTGGGCCGCAAGGCGATCGTCGACGAGAAGCTGAAGAACGTGCTGCCCCTCCTGGACCTCGGACAGGAGCCGGCCATGACGAAGGTGCCGGCGGGAGGTGCCAAGTGAAGGCCGCCACGATCGTCGTCGTCGTGCTCGCCCTCGTGGGCCTGTGGTCGTCGGTCTACGTCGTCCCGGAGACCGAGCAGGTGATCATCACGCAGTTCGGCGAACCGGTGGGCGGACCGGTCACCGAGCCGGGACTCCACTTCAAGATCCCGTTCGTCTGGAAGGTCAACCGGTTCGACAAGCGCTGGCTCGAGTGGGACGGGGACGCGAACCAGATCCCGACGCTCGACAAGAAGTACATCTGGGTCGACACCTACGCCCGCTGGCGGATCGCCGACCCGCTCCTCTTCTTCCAGCGGGTGCGCGACGAGCGGGGGGCCCAGTCCCGTCTCGACGACGTGATCGACGGGGCGACCCGCAACGCCGTCGCCTCCCACGACCTGATCGAGGTCGTGCGGTCCAGTTCCCGGCCGTTCGAGGTGACCGCGGAGCTCAAGGGGATCACCCCCGGCGAGGAGGCGGTGAAGATCAAGGTCGGGCGGGAGAAGATCGCGCAGGAGATCCTCGAGAAGGCCTCGAAGATCACGCCGGAGTACGGGATCGAGCTGGTCGACGTGCGCTTCAAGCGGATCGACTACATCGAGTCGGTGCGACGGAAGGTCTACGAGCGGATGATCTCCGAGCGGAAGCGGATCGCGGCGCGCTACCGCTCGGAAGGCCAGGGGAAGAGCGCGGAGATCCGCGGCCAGATGGAGCGCAAGTTGCGGGAGATCCGCTCGGAGGCGTACCGGAAGGCCGAGGAGATCCGCGGGAAGGCGGACGCCGAGGCGACGAAGATCTACGCCGAGGCGTACAACCGGGACCCGGAGTTCTACGCCTTCCTGAAGACGCTGGAGACCTGGGAGACCGCCCTCGGGCCGGACGCGTCGCTGATCCTCTCGACGGACTCCGACGTGTTCCGCTACCTGAAGCGCGCCAAGTAGGGAGGGGCGGCCTCGCGGCCGCCCCCATGCGCCGCATCCGGCCATGGGTGCCGCTCCGCGGCACACGGGCGCAGCACGCTGCGCCCCTACGGGTTCCGGGAATCCGCGAGGCGCGGAAGGCGTAGGGGTCGAGCGTGCTCGACCCGTGCGGCCCGAGGGGCCGCGACGGTGGTCGCCCTTCGGGCGACACGGGCGCAGCACGCTGCGCCCCTACGGTCGAGCGGGAGGCGACGGGTGCCGCGGGGGAGCGGGGCCGTGGTCGGCGGAGGGGACGAGGGCGGCGAGGAGGGCGGGGGCGGCGACGAGGAGGATCGTCTCCCGCGCCCCGAGCCA
>JAMOQA010000069.1 GCA_027064265.1 Acidobacteriota bacterium | reverse complement strand
GGCGGAGCTGCTGCTGCGGGAGTCGACCACCCTCGGCGTGCGGATCCGCCGGGAGCGGCGCCTCGAGTGCCTCCGGGACCACGTGGCGGTGGAGACGCCCTGGGGTATCGTGCGGGTCAAGCGCGCCCTCGACCGGGAGGGCCGCGCGGTGAAGGCCCGGGCCGAGTTCGAGGACTGCCGCGCGGTGGCCCGGGAGGCCGCCGTGCCGGTGGACCGGGTGCGGAGGGCGGCGGAGACCGCCCTCGACGACCGCGCGGAGGACGACTCGTAGGGGCGCAGCGTGCTGCGCCGGGAAGTTCTTACGTAGGGGCGCAGGGTGCTGCGCCGGGAAGTTCTTACGTAGGGGCGCAGCGTGCTGCGCCCGGCGCGGCCCGAAGGGCCGCCACGAAGACCGAGGAGACCATGGCCGGACCGCGGACCTTCTACGTCACGACGCCGATCTACTACGTCAACGACCTGCCCCACATCGGGCACACCTACACGACCGTCGTCGCCGACGCCCTCGCCCGGTTCCACCGGCTCGCCGGGGACGACGTCTACTTCCTGACCGGCACCGACGAGCACGGCCAGAAGATCGAGCGCGCCGCGAAGGCCCGCGGCATCTCCCCGAAGGAGCTCGCCGACGAGGTCGTCGAGAACTACCGGAAGCTCTGGCCCGCCCTCGCGATCAGCAACGACGACTTCATCCGCACGACCGAGGAGCGGCACCGGCGGGGCGTCGAGGCGCTCTTCGCCCGCATCCGGGAACGAACCCCGGACGCGATCTACAAGGGGAAGTACGTCGGCTGGTACTGCACCGGGTGCGAGAGCTTCTACCCGGAGAACCAGGTCGTGGACGGCAAGTGCCCCGAGCAGGGCCACCCGGTGGAGCGGGTCGAGGAGGAGTCCTGGTTCTTCCGCCTCTCCGCCTTCGCCGACCGGCTGCTCGAGCTGTACGACAGCCACCCGGAGTTCGTGCTGCCGGAGACCCGGCGCAACGAGGTCCGGTCGTTCGTCGCCGGCGGCCTGCGGGACCTCTCGATCTCCCGCAGCCGCTCGAAGGTCTCCTGGGGTCTCCCCTTCCCCGGCGACCCGGACCACGTGGTCTACGTCTGGTTCGACGCTCTCACCAACTACGTCTCCGCCCTCGGGTTCGGCGACCCGGAGGGAGCTCCCCTCTACGAGAAGTACTGGCGGGAGGCCCCCGACGCGACCGTCCTGCACCTGGTCGGCAAGGACATCCTCCGCTTCCACGCGGTCTACTGGCCCGCCTTCCTGATGGCGGCGGGTCTGCCCCTGCCGACGACGATCTTCGGCCACGGCTGGTGGCTGCGGGACGAGTCGAAGATGTCGAAGACCAGGGGGAACGTCGCCCGGCCCGGGCCCCTCCTCGAGGACTTCGGCGCCGACGCGCTCCGCTGGTTCCTGCTCCGGGAGATCCCCCTGGGCCACGACGGCAACTACTCGGACGAGGCGGTCCTCGACCGGACCAACTCCGACCTCGCCAACAACATCGGCAACCTCTTCTCCCGGGTGGTCGCCCTGGTCGCCAAGGGCGAGAAGGGAACGGTCCCCGCGGTGGAGCCCCTCTACGACGACGAGCTGGGAGAGGCGACCCGAGAGGTTCGGGAGCGCTACCGGGCCGGCTTCGAGAGCTGCGACCCGGCGGCGGCCCTCCGCGCCCTCACCGACCACGCCGACGCCCTGAACCGCTACCTGGTCCGCCAGGAGCCCTGGCGGCGGAAGGGCCGGGAGGAGCACTGCTCCCGGGTCCTCCGGACGGTGGTCGGAGAGCTGGCGCACCTGGCCCTCCGGCTCCACCCGGCGATGCCCGGCGCGGCGGCCACCTTCTGGCAGGCCCTCGGGCTCGGCGAGGATCCCGCCACGGAGATCGCCGCCGGCAAGGACCTGCTCGCGGTGGACGACTGGGCGGTCGGCGGGAACAGCGTCCAGGGCCCCCTCAAGGTGTTCCCGCGACTCGACAAGAAGAAGGTCCTCGGCGAGGCGATCGCGGCCGACGGTGGCGGTGGCAGGGACGCTGCCGCGGGAAGGCCCGCGAAGCCCGGCAAGGAGGCCGGCGCGAAGAAGAAGGCCGACGCCGCGCCGGACGAGGACGAGGGCGCCGGGATCATCACCATCGACGAGTTCTTCCGGGTCAAGCTGCGCACGGCGAAGGTGCTCAAGGCGGAGCCCCACCCGAACGCCGACAAGCTGCTCCGGCTCGAGATCGACCTCGGGGACGAGAAGCGGCAGCTCGTCGCCGGCATCGCGAAGGCGTACCGGCCCGAGGACCTGGTCGGGCGGACGATCGTCGTCGTCGCGAACCTCAAGCCGGCGAAGCTCCGGGGCCTCGTCTCCGAGGGGATGCTCCTCGCGGCCACCGGCCCGGACGGCGTCCCCCACCTGCTGATGCCCGACGGCGACGTGCCCCCCGGCTCCCCCGTCTCCTGACGCCGCCTCCCCGGGCCGCGCGTCTCCGGGTTCCCGTAGGGGCGGCCGGAAGGCCGCCCGGCGCCGGTGGCACGCGTGTTCCCCGGGAACGGATGCGTTGCCGGATTGCGGGCGCCCTGCCGGGCGCCCCTACATGTCGCACGTCCCCGGGTTTCCCGTAGGGGCGGCCGGAAGGCCGCCCGCGCCCTTCCCCGCGGGCCCCGGGGCCCGGCTCGGCGTATCTTGACCCCATGATGCGCCGAATCCTCGTCCTCCTCGTCTTCGCCCTCGCCGGGCTCCCCGCCGCGGCGGGCGCCCGTGTCCTCTTCGACGCCTCCCACCGGGAGAACGCCGGCAACGCCGACTGGGTGATCGACGCCGACGCCTGGGACCTCACCCAGGAGCACTACCCCTGCGACCAGTGGGAGGACGAGTCCCACGCCCAGCGCTTCCCCACCCCGGACCCCTCCACCATCGGCCCCGACGACCCGGAGACCACCTGGACCGGCGCCATCTCCGCCTTCGGGATCGATCTCGTCAAGCTCGGCTACGAGGTCGAGACCCTCCCGGTGGAGGGGGAGATCACGTACGGCGACGCGAACAACCCCCAGGACCTCGCCAACTACGACGTCTTCGTCCTTCCCGAACCGAACCGTCCGTTCACCCCGGAGGAGATCGACGCGATCCGGCGCTTCGTCCGCGAGGGCGGCGGAGGCCTGTTCCTGATCGGCGACCACCAGACGTCCGACCGGGACTGCGACGGCTGGGACTCGCCGCATGTCTTCAACGAGCTGCTCGGCGTCGAGATCGAGGACGGCGCCGTCGTCGACCCGGGGATCGCCGGGATCGTCTTCAACGTCGAGGAGATCGCGGGTCTCGGGGACGACGACTACTGGTTCGACGACTCCGTCGACGACAACGTCACCGACGACCCCGCGGACCCGATCATCCACGGCCCCCACGGGGACGGCACGGGCGGGCTCGGCCTGTTCGGCTCGACCGCCCTCACCCTCTACCCCGCCGCCAACGGCACCGTGCGCGGCCACGTCTGGAAGACCGACGCCCCCGAGCGGGGCAACGAGCACGTCACCTTCGCCACCGCCTGGGTCGGCAACGGGCGCGTCGCCGCCATCGGCGACTCCTCCCCGGCGGACGACGGCACGGGCGACCCGGGAGACCGGCTCTACGACGGCTGGGACAAGGCCTCCGGCGGCGTGAACAACCGGGAGATCCACCTGAACGCCGTCGCCTGGCTCGCCGACGCGGACCCGGACACCGTCCCCCCGGGCCGGGTCGACGACCTCGCCGCGACCTCGACCGGGGCGACCACCGTCCGCCTCGAGTGGACCGCCCCCGGCGACGACGGGGACGAGGGCCGGGCGGCACGCTACGACATCCGCCGCGCTCCCTGGCCGATCCGCACCGCGGCCGACTTCGCCGCCGCGACCCCCCTCGAGGGGGAGCCCTCCCCCGGCCCCGCCGGCACCCACGAGACCTGGGACGTCACCGGCCTCGACCCCGGGACGGCCTACTGGTTCGCGCTGGTCACCGAGGACGGCTGGTCGAACCGGTCCGAGGTCTCGAACACCTCCGGCGCGACCACCGGGCCCGAGGGGGCGGGCGCCGGCCCCGGCGCCGATCACCTGGTGATCTCCGAGGTCCAGACCCGGGGCCCGAGCAGCCACGACGACGAGTTCATCGAGCTCCACGACCCGACCGGGGACCCGGTCTCCCTCGCCGGCTGGTCGATCCAGTACAAGAG
>JAMOQA010000068.1 GCA_027064265.1 Acidobacteriota bacterium | reverse complement strand
CGACGAGGCGGCCGGGTGGATGGCGAACCGGCTGAAGGAGGCCGGCTGCACGAAGGTCGAGGTGATCCCGACGAAGGGACACCCCCTGGTCTACGGCGAGTGGATGGGCGCCCCGGGGAAGCCGACCGTCCTGGTCTACGGCCACTACGACGTCCAGCCGGCGGACCCGGTGGAGCTGTGGCAGAGCCCGCCGTTCGAGCCGATGATCCGGAACGGGAAGATCTACGCGCGGGGTGCCTGCGACGACAAGGGCCAGGTGGTGATCCACCCGAACGCCCTCGAGGCCCACCTGCGGGCGACCGGCACCTGCCCGGTGAACGTCAAGTTCATCATCGAGGGGGAGGAGGAGATCGGCTCCCCGAGCCTCGAGCCGTTCCTCCGGGCGGAGCGGAAGCGGCTCGCCTGTGACGCCGTCGTCGTCTCCGACACCGGCATGTTCTCGAAGAAGACGCCATCGATCACGACCTCGCTGCGGGGGCTCACCTACCTCGAGGTCGAGGTCTACGGCACGAAGCGGGACCTGCACTCCGGCAGCTTCGGCGGCGCCGTGATCAACCCGGCGAACGCCCTCGCCGCGATGATCGCCCAGCTGAAGGACAAGCGGGGGAAGATCCGGGTCCCCGGCTTCTACGACGACGTCCGGCCGCTCTCCCGCGCCCAGCGGAAGCAGTACGCCCAGCTGCCGTTCGACGAGGAGAAGTTCCGCAGGAGCATCGGGGCGCCGGCGCTCTGGGGCGAGAAGGGGTACACGGTCCTCGAGCGGCTGTGGGCCCGGCCCACCCTCGACGTCAACGGCATCTGGTCCGGCTACATCGGCGAGGGGGCGAAGACCGTGATCCCGGCGGTCGCCCACGCCAAGATCTCGATGCGCCTGGTCGCCGACCAGGACCCGAAGGACATCGCCCGGAAGGTGACGGCGTACCTCAAGGAAATCGCCCCGCCGGCGGTCCGGGTGAAGGTGAAGACCCTCCACGGGGGCGACGCCTGGTCGGCGGACACCAGCCACCCGGTCTACGCCGCGGCCAGCCGGGCCGTCGAGCGCTCGTTCGGCAAGGCCCCGGTATTCGCCGGGGAGGGCGGTTCGATCCCGATCGTCGCGGCGTTCGCGAAGCGGCTGCGGGCTCCGGTCGTGCTCCTCGGGATCGGCCTGCCGGACGACGCGATCCACGCCCCGAACGAGAAGCTCGACCTGGACCAGTTCCACAAGGGGAGCGAGGCGGCCGCCCTGTTCCTCGAGGAACTGGGCCGGCAGGGCTGAGGAGACGAGCGATGAGCGGCGGGGACGACCACCGGGAGCCGGTGACGGTCTGGGAGGCCCAGGGCGAGGTCGAGGCCCAGACGATCCGGGCGTTTCTCGAGGGGCAGGGGATCCCCGCCGCCATCCGCGGCGAGGCCCTGCGGACGGTCTACGGCCTGACGATGGACGGGCTGGGCAAGGTGGAGATCCAGGTGCCGGCGGACCTGGCCGACGAGGCCCGGGAGCTGCTCCGGCGGATGGAGGCGGGGGAGTTCACCCTCGCGGACGACGAGGACCCGGACCTCGGCTGAGGCCGATGCCCCCCCTGGACGAGGACGCCCTCCTGCGCCGCGCCGCCCGCCTCGCGGCGGGGGACATCCCCGCCGGCTGGGTCGGGCCCGGGGACGACGCCGCCCTGGTGCCCCGCGGCGACGGGTGGCTCGTCGTCTCCACCGACCTCTCGGTGGAGGGGACCCACTTCCGCCGCGAGTGGGCTTCCCCCCGGGTCCTCGGGGGGCGGGCCGTGCGGGTGGCGATCTCCGACCTCGCGGCGATGGGGGCGGATCCCCTGGGCGTCCTGGTCTCGGCGGCCCTGCCCGCGGACCTGCCGGAGGGGTTCGCCGAGGAGCTGATCGCCGGGATCGAGGAGGCCGCCGGGACGCTCGGCGCCCCGCTCCTCGGGGGAGACCTGGCCGGTACCGCCATGGGGATCGTCCTCGACGTCACCGTCCTCGGGGAGGCACCCCGGGAGCGGGTGCGCCTGCGGTCCGGCGGCCGGTCCGGCGACGTCCTCGCGGTCACCGGCTCCCTCGGGCTCGCCCGGGCGGGCCTGCACCTGCTGGAGGCGGGGCGGGCGCCGGCCGAGGCCGCGGCGGTCCGCCGGTTCCTCGTCCCGGAACCGCGCCTGGCCGAGGGGCGCTGGCTCGCGGGTCGCCCGGAGGTCCGGGCGATGATGGACCTCTCGGACGGGCTCGCCGTCGACGCGCCGCGGCTCGCCGCGGCCTCGGGGTGCGGGGTGGTCCTCGAACTCGACCACGTTCCCCGGAACCCGGAGGCGGACATCGTCGCCCGGGAGGCCGGGGAGGACCCGGTGCTCTTCGCGGCCGCCGGGGGCGAGGACTACGAGCTGCTCGTCGCGGTGGAACCGGGGGCCTTCGAGGCGCTCGCCGGCGCCTTCGTCCGGGAGTTCGGACGCCCCCTCTCCCCGGTCGGTCGGCTCCTCGAGGACCCGGCACGGCGGGAGGCCGTCCGGAACGGCGTCCCGGTCGCCTTCCCCGCGCCCGGGTTCACCCACTTCCGCGGCGAGGGCGGGTAGACTCGTCGGTCCGAAGACATCCTGGGAGGACGCGATGCTGGACCTCAAGTGGATCCTCGCGAACCTGGACGACGTGCGCGCCGCGATGGCGAAGCGGGGCGCCGAGGTGGACCTCGACCGGCTGGTCGCCCTGGACGAGCGTCGGCGGAAGACGATCGCCGAGGTGGAGAAGCTCAAGGCGGAGCGGAACGAGTCCTCCCGGAAGATCGGCCAGATGATCAAGGCGGGGGAGGACGCCACGCCCCTCCGGGAGCGGGTCCGGGAGATCGGGGAGCGGATCAAGGCCCTCGACGAGGAGCTGCGCGGGATCGAGGGGGAGATCCGGGACCTGCTGCTGACGATCCCCAACGTGCCCCACGAGAGCTGTCCCGTCGGGGAGGACGATTCGGCGAACCGGGTCGAGCGCACCTGGGGCGAGCCCCGAACCTTCGACTTCGAGGTCCGCGACCACGTCGACATCGGCGAGATCAGCGGGATCCTCGACTTCGAGCGGGCCGCCAGGGTGACCGGCGCCCGCTTCGTCGTGCTGACCGGCCAGGGCGCCCGGCTCGAGCGGGCGCTGATCCAGTTCATGCTCGACCTGCACACCGAGCTCCACGGCTACCGGGAGGTGCTGCCCCCCTTCATCGTCAACCGGAAGAGCCTCCTCGGGACGGGCCAGCTCCCGAAGTTCGAGGAGGACCTGTTCCGGGTCGACCCCCCCGGGGACTGGTACCTCGTGCCCACCGCCGAGGTGCCGGTCACGAACCTCCACGCCGGCGAAATCCTGCGCGAGGAGGATCTCCCGCTCCGCTACACCGCCTACACGCCCTGCTTCCGCTCCGAGGCGGGTTCCTACGGGAAGGACGTCCGCGGCATGATCCGCCAGCACCAGTTCGACAAGGTCGAGCTCGTCACCTTCGCCCGGCCGGAGGAGAGCTGGGACGTCCTCGAGCAGCTGACCGGCCACGCCGAGGAGGCCCTCCGGCGGCTCGAGCTGCCCTACCGGGTCGTCACCCTCTCCACCGGCGACCTCGGCTTCTCCGCGGCGAAGACGTACGACATCGAGGTCTGGCTGCCGAGCCAGGGAACCTACCGGGAGATCAGCTCCTGCTCGAACTTCCTCGACTTCCAGGCGCGCCGGGCGAACATCCGCTACCGGCCCGCCGGCGGCGGCAAGCCCCGGTTCGTCCACACGCTGAACGGGTCCGGCCTCGCCGTCGGCCGCACGCTCCTCGCGATTCTCGAGAACTACCAGCGGGAGGACGGCACGTTCGAGGTGCCCGCCGTGCTGCGCCCCTACATGGAGTCCCGCCTCTGAGCGAGCCCGAGGGCGACCGGGACGAGGACGACGAGGAACGAGGCGGCAAGGGCGATCGCCGCGGGGGGCACGCCGGCGGCGATGCCCGGGATCGCGCCTTTCCAGTGGCTCTTCCGCAGGAACTCCAGGGCCACGGCGAGGGTGATCCCGGTCGTCGTCGCCGCCGTGGCCCAGGGGGGGGTGACCTCCTCCCGGTGCAGCCCGACGGCAAGGAGCGGGGCGAGCCCGGCGGCGAACAACCCGAAGGCGAAGGTCCCGACGAGGGCGACCAGGTCCCGGTGGACCCAGGCGAGCAGCCAGGCCCCGGCACCGAGGAAGAACGTCGCCCAGCGGCCCCAGGAG
>JAMOQA010000067.1 GCA_027064265.1 Acidobacteriota bacterium | reverse complement strand
CCCTCGCCTACGGCATCGCCCAGGTCGTCGTCTTCGCCGTCAACTTCGTCCTGAACCGCCACTGGATCTTCGACTCGGCCCCCGAGCACGCGGCGCGGCAGGGAGCGAAGTACCTCCTGGCGAACGCGACGTTCCGGTTCACCGACTGGAGCCTGTTCAATCTGGTCGAGTGGCTGACCGGGTGGCCGGTCCACGTGGCGATCTTCCTCGCGCTCGCCATCGTCTTCCCCCTGAAGTTCTTCACCTACAAGGTCGGCGTGTTCGGCGACCGTTCCTGACGGGGAGAGGCTGGACAGCGCCTCGCCGGGGCGGGCATCATCGGGGCTCGCCGCGGCTCCGCGGACGATTTCCGCGTCCCGGGCCGCCACGGAGGAACCCCGATGGCCCGCCTCGACCTGGTCGCTTCCCTTTCCCTCGTCCCGTACCTCGGTCTCTGCCTCGCGGTGTCCCTGGCCGCCGTCGGGTTCGCCCGGGCAGGGGGAGACGACCGCCCGCCGACCGCCGCCGAGGCGGCGGCGTTCGTCGAGCGGGCGGAGCAGGAACTGCTCGAGAAGTGGGTCCGGGCCGAACGGGCCGGGTGGGTCCGGGCGACCTACATCACCCACGACACCGAGATCCTGGCCGCCGAGGCGGAGCAGGAGATGATCGCGGCGACGATGCGCCTCGCCCGGGAGGCGACCCGCTTCGACGGGCTCGACCTGCCGTACGACGTCGCGCGCAAGCTGAAGCTCCTCAAGCTGGCCCTGACGATCCCCGCCCCGTCCGACCCGGCGAAGATGGACGAGCTGACCCGGCTGACCACGGAGATGGACAGCCTCTACGCGACGGGGAAGTACTGTCCCCCGGAGGGCAGCCCCCTCCGGGCCCGGGCGGGGGAGGACGGCTGCCTCGACCTCGGGGAGCTGTCCCGGGTGATGGCGGAGAGCCGTGATCCGAAGGAACTGCTCGAGGCCTGGACCGGCTGGCGGACCATCTCGCCCCCGATGCGCCCGATGTACGCGCGTTTCGTCGAGCTGGCCAACGAGGGGGCGCGGGAACTCGGCTTCCGGGACGTCGGCGACCTGTGGCGCTCGAAGTACGACATGCCGGCCGACGAGTTCTCCCGGGAGGTCGACCGCCTCTGGGAGCAGGTGCGCCCCCTCTACGAGGCGCTGCACTGCTACGTCCGGGCCCGGCTCGCCGAGGTCTACGGGACCGACGTGGTGCCGCCCGACGGGCCGATTCCCGCCCACCTGCTGGGGAACATGTGGGCCCAGAGCTGGGTGAACGTCTACGACCTGGTGGCCCCCGGGAACGCCGACCCCGGGTACGACCTGACTGCGCTGCTCCGGGCGAAGGGGGTCGACGAGGTCGAGATGGTCCGCTACGGGGAGCGTTTCTTCACCAGCCTCGGCCTCGACCCGTTGCCGGAGACGTTCTGGGAGCGGTCCCTCTTCCGCAAGCCGCGGGACCGGGAGGTGGTCTGCCACGCCAGCGCCTGGGACGTGGACTGGGACCAGGACCTCCGGCTCAAGATGTGCATCGAGATCACCGGGGAGGACTTCGTTACCGTCCACCACGAGCTGGGCCACAACTACTACCAGCGGGCCTACCGGCACCAGCCGCCGCTCTATCGCGACTCGGCGAACGACGGGTTCCACGAGGGGATCGGGGACACCCTGGCGCTCTCGATCACGCCGGAGTATCTCGTCGAGATCGGCCTCCTCGAGAAGACGCCGCCCCCCGAGAAGGACATCGGGCAGCTGCTCAAGGTCGCCCTCGACAAGGTCGCCTTCCTGCCGTTCGGTCTCCTCGTCGACCAGTGGCGGTGGAAGGTCTTCTCCGGCGAGATCCCGCCGGAGAAGTACGACGAGGCCTGGTGGGCGCTGCGGCTGAAGTACCAGGGAATCGCGCCCCCGGTCCCCCGGTCGGAGGCGGACTTCGACCCGGGAGCGAAGTACCACGTCCCGGCGAACACGCCGTACACCCGGTACTTCCTCGCCCACATCCTCCAGTTCCAGTTCCACCGGGCGCTGTGCCGCATCGCCGGGCAGGAAGGCCCGCTCCACCGCTGCTCGATCTACGGGAGCAGGAAGGCGGGAGAGCGCCTCCACGCGATGCTGGCGATGGGGCTCTCCCGGCCGTGGCCCGACGCCCTGGAGGCGCTGACCGGGGAGCGGGAGATGGACGCCCGGGCGATCCTCGACTACTTCGCGCCTCTCAAGGCCTGGCTCGACGAGCAGAACCGGGGACGGACCTGCGGCTGGTAGGTTCCGCTTGCCCCCCGCCGGTGGGCTCTGGTAGAAAGGCCACGCCAGCACGCGCGTCCGGGTGCTCGGGAAAGGGGTGAGAATCCCCTGCCGCCCGGCGACTGTGAGCGGTGACGGAGGCCGCGTGCCCGGGGTGTTCCACCCCCGGGCGCCACTGGGGCCGGCGGGATCGGCCCCGGGAAGGCGGCGGCCCTCCGGGTGACCCGCGAGCCAGGAGACCGGCCCGGGCGCGGAAGGCAGAACCGACCAGGGGCAGGTTCCGCCGCATCCCAGCGCGCACTCCCCGGCCGGAACGGTTTGCGAGCGCCCGGACGCTTCCGGGGTGGTTCGCCCGTGTCCGCCGGGGGGCCGAGAGTCCAACGTGCAGCAGGGAGGTGGGCCTGCCGGCGCCCGGCTCCCGGCATCGCGGCGGAGGTTCCCCTGGGGGAGCGGGGCCCGGCGGGGCCGACCTCCGGGAGACCTCCGATGAACGCCTGTCGTCCCGTCCTCGCCCGCGCGCTCCGCGCCGGGTTCCTCGCCGTCCTCGCCCTCGCCTGCGCGGCGCCGGTCTTTGCCGGCGCCGCCGCCCCGGCTCCCGGGGCCCTCGTCGTCTCGTTCGGGACCGACCCGGCGGTCGATCCCGGCGTCGTCGTCTCCGGCGCCGCCCTCGACCGCGTCACCTGGAACGACGACGCCCCCGCCTTTCCCGGCGACCTCCCGGGTTCCCTCACCGCCGACTACACGTCGGACCTGCCGGCGGGCTGGCTCGGGTGGTCCCTGCCGGAGCCGGTGACCGAGGCCGATCCCTTCGTCGCCGCGGCCGTCTTCGTGATCGATCCGGAGGGGTTCGTTGCCGACCCGTACGGCTACTTCGAGATCTCCTGGGGGCTGTGGAACGCGGAGACCTGCGGCCTCGAGCGGAGCGGCAGCCCGGAGAACGCGGCCGGGGACACCTTCCAGCTCGCCGAGTTCGACTGGTTCCCCAACGTCTCTCCCTGGTTCGGCGGGCCGTGGCTCTCCCCCTCGCTCTTCGGCGTCGCCGACCCGGAGAACCCCCTCTTCGAGGCGTACGGCGCCTTCGCCAACATGACGTTCGGCTCGGTGGAGGCGGCCCTGCCCCTCGGGGAGCCGCTGCTCGCGGTGATGGAGCACCGGCCCGGGGACGGCGTGATGGTCGTCCAGGTCTTTTCTCTCGGCGAGGGAGACGTTCCCATCCCCGTGCCCGGGGCGGTCACGGTCGTGCCCCTCGGGTGGCTCTCCCGGCCCGAGTACACCCTCGACACCATCGGCATCACCCTCTGGCACGACGGGTGGCAGTGGGGGGAGACCCCCGCACTGGCCGGTCACGTGACCTTCCACCTGCTCACCTTCCACCGGGGCGTCCCGGCGCTCCGGGACCTGCCGGGCCTCCCGGCCCTCCCGGCCCGGCCGCGGGGAGAGTGAACCGGTGACCCCGCGCCTCGCCGCGGCGCTCGTCCCGGCGCTGTTCCTCGCCGGGGCGGGCGCCTCCCGTGCCGCCGTCCCCTCGTTCCCGGTGGACTGCCTCCCGGACCGGGTCGAAGCCTGGCGGGCGGCGGAACCGGACCCGGATGCCCGGTACGGCGCGGCCAACCTGCCGGGAATCGTCCTCGGCCCGCCCGGTGACTCGGCCCCGACCAACGGGTCGACGTCGGTCGCCTCGCTGGGCACCGGTGGAGAAGTCGTCCTCGCCTGGGACGACGTCGTGATCGAGGACCGTCCCGGCCCGGACTTCATCGTGTTCGAGAACGCGTTCTTCGTCGGTGCGCCGCCGGAGGGGCCGGACGACGACTACTCGATCTTCGACGAGCCGGGCTTCGTCGAGGTCTCCGCGGACGGCCTCAACTGGATTCGCTTCCCGGCCGACGAGGCCGCCCTCGCCGAGGCCCACGGGCGGAACATCGACCGGGACCTGCATCGCCGGCTCCGGGGGCTCGCCGGCATCACCCCGACCTTCACCGGCAACT
>JAMOQA010000066.1 GCA_027064265.1 Acidobacteriota bacterium | reverse complement strand
GCGCGTCGCGTCGCGCCCGGGAGCCGAACGATGACCGAGACCTTCCGTCCCCAGGAGGCGGCCGTCCTCCGGGCGCTGGCCGCCCGAGAGGGTGCCGCCGCCGTCGAGGAGATCGCCCGGGAAGCCGGGCTCGACCAGAGTCCCGTGGCCGCCGCGGTGGTGCGGCTCGCCGAGCTCGGCCTCGTCGAGGTCGAGGAGGAGAGCCGGGAGGAGCTGCGGCTCGGGTCCCGGGGGAAAGGCTTCCCCGGCGGGGAGTTCCCCGAGCGCGTCGTCGCCCGGGCCCTCCGCGAGCTCGGGGGCCGGGCGGAGCTGCCCGACCTGCCCGGGAAGACCGGTCTCGAGATGAAGCAGGTCGGCGAGTCGCTCCGGTGGCTCGCCTCCCGGGGCTGGGCGAAGAAGGAAGGGAAGACCCTGGTCCTGGGCGATCCCTGGAAGGACGGGGAGCCCGACCTCCAGGCGGACGAGCGCCTGGTCTCCCGCCTGCGGGACGGGGGCCCGGCGCTCCGCGAGGACCTGGCCGCGGAGGGACTGCCGGTGGACGAGGCCCTCGCCCTCCTCGGGAAGCGCTCGGGCGTGATCGAGACCCGCACGCGCCGCCGCCGGTTCGTCTCCCTGACCGACGCCGGGCGGCAACGGGTCGCCGGGGGGGTCGAGGCCCGGGAGGAGGTGACCGAGCTGACCACCGACCTGCTGGTCTCGGGCCGCTGGCGCGAGGTGGACTTCCGGCCCTACGACGTCACCCTCGCCGGTCCGCGGGTCTCCCTCGGCAAGGAGCACCCCTTCCGGCGGATCCTCGAGAAGACCCGGCGGGTCTTCCTCGAGATGGGCTTCGAGGAGGTGGAGAGTCCGTACGTCGAGTCGGCCTTCTGGGACTTCGACGCCCTCTTCCAGCCCCAGGACCACCCGGCCCGGGACATGCAGGACACCTTCTACGTCGCCCGTCCCGCCCGGGCGAAGCTGCCGGCCGAGGAGCTGGTCGAGCGGGTCGGCCGGACCCACGAGGACGGGGGCGACACCGGCTCCCTCGGGTGGCGCACCCGCTGGGACCGGGAGCTCGCCGGCCGCCCGGTGCTGCGCACCCACACGACCGCCGCCAGCATCCGGGCCCTCGCGGCCGATCCGAACCCGCCCCGGAAGGTCTTCTGCGTCGGCCCGGTGTTCCGCCGCGAGACGATCGACTACAAGCACCTGCCGGTCTTCCACCAGGTCGACGGGATCGTGATCGACGAGCACGCGTCCTTCGCCGGGCTCCTCTCCCTGCTCGGGACGTTCTACCGGAAGATGGGATTCGAGCGGATCCAGTTCCGGCCGGCCTTCTTCCCGTACACCGAGCCGTCGGTCGAGGTCTTCGTCTGGATGGAGTCCCGTTCCGACTGGGTCGAGATGGGGGGCGCCGGCGTCTTCCGCCCGGAGGTCACCGAGCCCCTCGGGTGCCGCGTGCCGGTCCTCGCCTGGGGGCTCGGCCTCGAGCGCCTCGCCATGTTCCGCTACGAGCTCTCGGACATCCGGGAGATCTACCTCGCGCACCTGCGCTGGCTCGAGGAGGTCCCGCTGTGCCGATCCTAGGAATCGCCCTCGACGAGCTCTACCAGTACCTCGGCGAGACCCTGCCCCCCGGGCGCCTCGAGGACGAGCTGCACCGCTTCGGTTCCTCGGTCGAGGGGTGGGCCGAGCTCGGCCGCTGGCGCTGTCCCCGCTGCGGTGCGGTGACCGAGAGCGCCGAGCCCGGGACGCCCCCGGTCGCCTGCGACGGCTGCGGAGCCGACCTCCGGGAGGTCGACCCGCCCGCCGAGGACCTCGGGACGGTCCGCGTCCTCAGGATGGAGCTGCTCGCGGTCCGCCCGGACCTCTTCGACCCGCCGGGCCTCGCCCGCGCGCTCCGCGGCTTCCTCGGCATGGAGGAGGGCGCCCCGGAGTACGTCGTCGAGAAGGGCGACTGGAGCGTCGAGGTCGACCCGGCCCTCGCCGGGCCCGACGTGGTCCGCCCGCGGATCGTCGCGGCGACGGTCCACGACGTGGACCTCGACGAGGCGCGCCTGCGCTCCCTGATGAAGCTCCAGGAGAACGTCCACTGGGCCCTCGGGCGCGACCGGAAGCTCGCCTCGATCGGGGTCTACGACCTGCGCCACGTCTCCGGCCCGAACCTCCGGTACCGGGCGGTGCCGATGGACGGCGTGCGCTTCGTCCCCCTCGGGTTCGACCCCGACGACCCGGAGGCCGCGCTGACGCCCGCCGAGATCCTCGAGCGGCACCCCAAGGGCCGCGCCTTCGCCCGCCTCCTCGCCGGCGCGAGGCGGGCGCCCCTCCTCGAGGACGCGGACGGCGGGGTCCTCTCGATGCCCCCGATCATCAACTCGGAGAACACCCGGGTGACGACGAAGACCCGGGAGGTGCTGATCGACGTCACCGGGCTCGAGGACCGGCACATCGAGAAGGCGCTGAACATCGTCGTCACCAGCCTCCTCGAGTCGAGCCCGGGCGCGTACGCCCGCACCCTCGAGATCCGCTACGAGTCCGGCATCCGCCGCACGCCCGACCTCGCCCCCCAGGAGGTGCACCTGTGCCCGGTGGAGACCTCGCGGCTGATCGGCGTGGACTGGAGCGGTGAGGAGGTCGCCGCGCTCCTCCGGCGGATGCGCCATGACGCGGAGGCGCGCGAGGACCACGTGCGGGTGCTGGTGCCCGCCTGGCGAGCCGACATCCTCCACCCGCGGGACCTGATGGAGGACGTCGCCATCGCCCACGGCTACGACCGGATGCCGGCCGTCGCCCTCGAGACCGCCACCTACGGCGGCCCCCTCCCGCGGGAGGGCCTGGCCGCCGCCGCCCGGGCCGCCCTCGCGGGGCAGGGGATGCTCGAGGTGATGACCCTCGCCCTCACCAGCGAGGAGGCGACCTACGCGAAGACGGGCATCCCCGACCGGGACCGCCACGTCCGCCTCGAGAACCCGATCAGCGTCGAGCAGACGATGCTCCGGGTCTCGCTGGTGCCCGGCCTGATGGAGACCCTCGCCCTCAACCTGGGCCACCCGTACCCCCAGCGGATCTTCGAGGTCGGCATGGTGACGTTCGTCGATGAGGCCGCCGAGACCGGCGCCCGGGAGCACCTGGTCGCCGGCTTCGCCCTCGCCGGCGACGGCACCGGCTACGCCGACGCCCGCGCCGCCCTGGACGCGCTCCTGCACGAGATGGGAACCGACCCGGCCGCGGTGGAGTACGCCCCGGTCGAGATCCCGCTCTTCCTCCCGGGCCGGGGCGCGGAGGTTCGCGTCGGCGGGAAGGCGGTCGGGATCCTCGGCGAGGTCCACCCGGAGGTGCTCGAGCGGTACCGGGTGATCCACCCGGTCGCCGTCGCCGAGCTGTTCCTCGAGGAGCTGCCCGGCTGCTGACGCGTGCGCCGTTGACCGGCGCCTTGCCGTTTCCTAGACTCACCACGGGTAGCAGGGGAACCTTCTTCCCCGGCGAAGGAGGTTTGCCGATGAATCGTTCCGCGTTGGTTCCCGTCGTCGTCGCGTCCCTCGCGTTCGTCCTCGGCGCGTTCCTCCTCGCGCGCGCCGTCCGCTACGAGGTCGTCCCCGCCGAGGAAGGCGAGAGCGTCGCCTGGCTCGTCGACCGGGCGACGGGCAACGTGGTCCGCCTGGTCGACACCGCTCGCAAGCCGGTCCGGGAGCAGGAGACGTCGGGGCCGGAAGAGACGTCCGGCGACGAGCTGGCGGACGAGGCGCTGCGTACTGCCCAGGGGTACGAGTTCACGCTGAACGGCGACCACTACCGCCTGTACTGGTACATCAACAAGTGGCTCGGGCAGGCGAGAGGCCCCGTCGAGGTCGAGGGCTGGCACGTGAAGAAGGTCGGCGAAGGGAAGTACCTCGTGACCTTCGCGTTCACGAACGGCGGCCACCGCTACGGCTGGGCGATCGAGGCGATGGACTGCCGCACCGGCCGCTGGATCCTCCGCGACGCCCTCGCCGACCCGGAGCTCCGCAAGCTGTACGGCCTCGAGAACCTCGAGCCCCCGCCACCTCTCGTCAAGCGCTGACCATCACCCGGCGCCGCCCTCGACCCCGGGGTCCTTCCCCGGCCTCGTTGGCCGCTTCCCGCGGGCGGCTCCGGGGACGCGGGTGCGGGCCTCCGGCTTTCGCACCGGCTCGACCGGCGGCGGTCCCGGGGGGCTCTTCCCGCGGCCGGACGCTCCACCGGAGCGTCCGGCAATCCGTTTG
>JAMOQA010000065.1 GCA_027064265.1 Acidobacteriota bacterium | reverse complement strand
TCTCTCGTACCTCCAGGGAATCGTCGACGCCGATCCCGCCCCCGGCCGGTTCGTTCTCACCGGCAGCCACCAGCCCCGCCTCCACGAGGCGATCGCCCAGTCCCTCGCCGGCCGCACCGCCGTGCTGACGCTCTGGCCTTTCTCCCTGCCCGAGCTGCGCCACTATGCGGCCCGGTGGGACCCCTTCGACCTCGTCGTCCGCAGCACCTTCCCGCCAGTCCACGACCGCGGCCTCGATCCGGCGCGATTCCTCGCCGGGTACGTCGAGACGGTCCTCGAGCGGGACGTCCGGCCGCTGCTCCGCGTCCGCGACCCTGTCCAGTTCGAGCAGTTCCTCGTGCTCCTCGCCGGCCGCGTCGGCCAGCTTCTCAACTACTCGAGTCTCTCGGGCGACGTGGGCGTCTCCGTGCCGACGATCCGGAGCTGGGTCTGTGTCCTGGTGGCCGCCCACCAGGTGTTCCTCCTGCCCCCCTGGTCCGCCAACGTCCGCAAGCGGGTCGTGAAGGCCCCCAAGCTCTACTTCGTCGAGCCCGCGGTGGCGGCGTTCCTCCTCGGAATCGAGAACCGGGACCAGGCCGCCCGCCACCCCCTGCGGGGTGCGCTCTACGAGAACCTGGTCGTCGCCGAACTCCTCAAGGGAATACTCCACCGGGGCCGCCCGGCGGCCGCCTGGTTCGTGCGCGACTCGCGCGGACTTGAGGTGGATCTCCTCCTCCGGGTCCGCGGCCGCCTCCTCCCCCTCGAGATCAAGTCGGCCCGGACGTTCTCCCCCTCCTTCCTGCGTCCCTTCGAGCGCCTTCCCCGTTTCGGCATCCCGGACCTCGCTCCCGGCGGGGCCCTCCTCTACGACGGCGACCGGGAGTACCGCATCCACGGCGTCCGTGTCTTCAACCCGCTGGCCACGCCGGACCCCTGGGACGCCGTGGTGTCTCTCCTGGACGACGCCCCGGAGGACGGCAAGACCGACCGCGGCGCCCCGTCCTGAGCCGCCGCGCCCACCCGCCCCCCCGCGCGGCGGCGTCTCGCCTCCACCCGTCCGGACATCCGGACAGGAAGTGCACAGATGTGAAGTTCGGCTTGCGATCTGCACGGTCCGGTCGTCCCCCGGCAGGGCGGCGAGGGCCCCGCTTCCGCCGGACGGTCCGGGAAGCGGGTATGCTGGACGCCACCGAGACGGGAGGACCCGGGATGGCCGAGGAAGGGAAGAAGCAGCCGCTCCAGCGGATCGACATCAAGATCAACGACGAGACCCACCGGGGCGTCTACGCCAACAAGCTGATCGTCGCCCACAGCCGGGACGAGTTCATCCTGGACTTCGTCGCCGACCTGCCGCCGGGCCCCCAGATCGTCGCCCGGGTGATCACGACGCCCGGGCACCTGAGGGCCTTCCTCGAGACGCTGCGGGAGAACCTCTCCCGCTGGGAACGAAAGTCCGGTGGCCCCCCGGGGATGGTCCCCCGGGCCGACGCCTGAGTCAGCGCCGCCGTCCCCGGCGCTCCGGGACCGGGAAGCGGAACGTCCCCCGCCCCAGGTCGAGTTCGAAGGGAGCCCGGGCGAGGACGTCGAGCCCGAGCCAGCCGGCGATCCGCGTCCCGGCGAGCCACGCCCTGGGCCCCGGGTCGACGACCGGCACGTCCCTGAGCTCCGCCCCCGCGAGGAACGCCCGCGGCCGCGTGGGATCGGGAGCCCCGACCCAGAGGACCGGCACCCGCCCCACCGGCACCGTCTCTCCCCCGTAGGCCCGGATCCGGGCACCGCTTCCGCCCCGCCGCAGGCCGGGGAGCCCCGCGGCGGCCCCCTCGGCGAGGATCGTGCGGGAGGCGCCGGTGTCGAGGACGAAGAGACCCTTCCCCCGGTCCCGCCCCGTCCCGTAGCGCAGGGGCACGAGGAGCTGCCCCTCGATCCGCAGCACCGGCAGCTCGCCGGCCGGCACCGCCCACGGGTCCGCCGCCAGGGGGTCCGTCGTCTCCCGCCGGGGCGCCTCGACCAGGACGAGGCCCGGTGGCCGCGGGCGGAAGAGGAGCCGGGTGCCCCCGAGGAGGTCCGCCCCGAGGATCCCCCGGTACGCTCCCCGCCGCTCCAGGGACGACCCGGTCGTCGAGACCAGCGGGTCCCGGTAGACCACCGGCCCCAGCCCGAGGACCGGCAGGATCCCCCGGGTCACCGGGTGGCGTCCCTCCCCTCCTCCGCCGACGAGGGTCGCCCCCGAGAGGGGCTGGAAGCCGGCCCGCCGCGCGGCCCGGGCCTCGACGTGCAGCCCCGAGGCGCCGGTGTCGAAGAGCAGGGGCTCCGGCCGCCGGCCGCCGAGCTCCGCCTCGAGCACGAAGCCCCGGGGCCGTCCCGGCCGCCCGGGGACCGGGCGCAGGGGAATCGTCCCCGGCAGGTCCGCCCGCTCGAGGACGAAGACCGGCCGGTCCCCGAGGGCGGCGAGCAGCGCCAGGTGTTCCCGGGCGGCGCGCACCCGGTCCCACGGCTCTCCCCGCTCCGCCGCCACGGCCACGTACCGCTCGAGGAGCCGGGTCTTCTCCGGCCGCTCGTCGGCGAGGAGGGCGAGGCCCCGGAGGGCGGCCGGGTCGTCCGGGTCGAGGGCGAGGGCCCGGCGGAACGCCTCCCGGGCCGCGGGGTCCAGGAACCGGGCGGCGAGCACCCGCCCGAGGACGTCCCACGCGAGGGCCGAGCCGGGACGCTCCCGGAGCGCGGCCACCGCCAGGCGGTGGGCCTCCCGGACGTGCCCCGCCCGGAACGCCAGCGCCGCCGCCACCGCCCGCCACGGCGCCGCGAGGGATCCCCGCGGCTCCTCGCCCCGGAGTCGCTCCCAGGCCCCCTCCGCGGCCTCTCCGCGAGCGAGGGCCAGGTCGGCCACCGCGCGCCCGAGGGCCCGGCAGGCCGGGTCGTCCGCCCGCCCGGAGGCCGCCGCCAGCTCGAGCAGCTCCATCGCCGAGTGGCCGCCCCGGTCCGCGTCCGCCACCGGGCAGCCCGCGGCCCCGGCCGCACCGCCCACCGCAAAGCCCGCCGCAGCGAGCAGCGCGGCGAGGAGCGGCACGAGGACCCGCCCCCTCACGCGTCCGCCTCCTCGCGGTCGAAACGGAGCACCGCCTCCAGGTGGGCGGTCTGGGGGAACATGTCGACCGCGGCGAGGCCGCGCGGGACGTAGCCGAACTCCCGGAGGATCGCCGCGTCCCGGGCCAGGGTCGCCGGGTGGCAGGAGACGAGGACGACCCGGCGGGGGCCGAGGGAGGCGACCCCGTGGAGCACCTCCCGTCCCGCCCCCGCCCGGGGCGGGTTGACCAGCGCGCGCGGGAAGCGGACTCCCTCGGCGGCGAACCCCTCCACCGCCCCCTCGACCGGGGCGTCGAGGAAACGGCAGCCTTCCCGGCCCGCCCGGGCGGCGAGGGCCCGGGCCGCCGTCACCGCCTCCGCCGACCGCTCCACCCCGGTGACCGGGGTGCCCTCCGGCGTGCCCAGGAGGCCGCCGAGGCCCGCCCCGCAGTAGAGGTCGAGGAGCGGCGCCCGCGGGTCGTCGGGGAGCGCGAGCCGCTCCCGGACCAGCCGGTAGAGATGCTCCGCCGCCGCCGGGTTCACCTGGAGGAACGAGGTCGGCCCGAGGGGCACCCGCAGCCCGGCGATCTCCTCCGCGAGCCGGGTCTCTCCCCCGAGGGGAACCGGCTCGTGGCGCCCCCGCCCGCCGGGGACCAGCACGACCCCGGCGAGCCGTTCCTCCTCGAGCAGCAGCCCCTCCGCCACCCCGCGCAGGCGCCGCCCCGCCGCCCGGGGCCCGTGGACGACCAGCAGGAACCGATCCTCGGCGAACGAGGCCCGGACCTCGATCTCCCTCGGCCAGTCCCGCGGTCCGATGCCGCCGCCGCGGGCCAGCTCCAGGACGAACCGCCGGGCGAGGGGAACCGCCCCCTCCGGCGCGAGCAGGCAGTCGGTGACCGGGACGAGGCCCCGCGGGTCCCCCGGCGGCCGGTAGCCGATCTCGGGAATCCCCGGGGGACCGACCGCGAGGCGGACCCGCCCCCGGTAGCGCAGCGGACGGGAGGACGGGACGACCTCCCCGGCGGCGAGCGCCACCCGCCCGATCCGGCGGAGCGTCTCCTCGAGGTGGCGGACCTTGCGGGCGAGCGCCTCCTCCTCGGGAAGCACCATCAGCGGGCAGCCGCCGCAGGCCGGCTGGTGGGGGCACGGCGGCTCCCGGCGCGCCGGCGAGGGGGCGAGGATCCGGACGA